>CALXWU010000008.1 GCA_944392505.1 uncultured Clostridia bacterium
CTAATTTTGAAGATATTAATACTTCTAAAAATAGTTCTACCGTTACGAAAAGTAACATCGGTACATAAAGATGTAAGTGAAAGATTGCAGAAAATAAGCCCTTATCTAGCTGCCGAAGTAAGAAGCGTATTAGATGAAAATAAAGCTGAAAGACACATTAGAGGAGGTATGGCGACTAAATTAAAATATAGTCATGAACATGAATAAGCCAATAAAATATACAGTTTATTTCAAATATGAGAAAAGGACAGATGTGAAATATATCTAATATTTCGTGTCTGTCCAATATACTTTTACAGTTTTTATTCTAAATCAAGTAGTTCTCCTACAGGTTTTGCTTCATTAATTCTCTTTATTGCTTCTGCAAATAGCGGTGCTATTGTTAATACTTTTATCTTTTCAATCTGTTTCTCTGTAGTAATCGGAATAGTATTTGTTACTACCAACTCTTTAATATGCGAATTTTGTATTCTGTCTACCGCATTATTAGATAGTACTCCATGCGTACATCCTGCATATATCTCTTTTGCACCATTTTCATGTAAAATTCTTGATGTTTCTATTAAAGAGTTTGCTGTATCTACTTCGTCATCAAATATAATTGTATTTTTATTCTTTACATCTCCAATTACATTACTTGCTACTGCAGTATCATCATTTCCTTTTCTTCTTTTATCTATTAATGCGATTGGGCAATTAAAATATTCTGAGTATTTATATGCCTTTTTTGAACTTCCTGCATCTGTAGCAACAACTACTATATCACGTAAATTCTTTTCTTTAAAGTATTGTTGTAAAATATTTTGTGCAGATAATCTATCACAATTAATATTAAAATATGCTTGTATTGCCGGGTTGTGTAAATCACAAGTTATTACTCTAGTAGCACCTGCTGCTTCTAACAGTTGTTGCATTAATTTAGCTGTTACTGGCACTCTAGGTTGGTCTTTTTTATCAGACCTAGAATATATATAATATGGTAATACAACATTAATATTTTTTGCTGATGCTCTTTTTAGTGCATCTATTGCTATCAATAGTTCCATAACCCTCTCATTTACTGGCGGTAGTGACGTTTGAACTATGTATACGTCCTGTTCTCTCACTGTCTCTCCAACTTGAACAAAAGTATTATCATTTTTAAATTTCATAACATTCATTTTCCCCATAGGAATTTTTAAATAATCACATATTTCTTGCGTAAATTGTTTAGCTGTGTTACAAGCAAAAATTTTAATATTCTCCATAATTTACTCCTTTTTTGTTTTTTCAATTCTTTTATAACATTAATAAATATGAAAGTCAATATAAAAGGCCAAACCTCAAAATGAGATTCGGCTTATGTTTGCATTTAACTTATATTCCCATTATATTATATCCATTATCTGCATAAATTACTTGCCCTGTAATTGCAGATGACATTTTACTAAATAAAAATGATACTACATCTCCTACTTCTTCTGTTGTTACGTTTCTTCTTAATGGTGCTTTTTCTTCTACTACATCTAAAATACTTCCAAAATCCTTTATTCCTTTTGCTGAAAGAGTTTTTATTGGTCCTGCAGAAACTGCATTTACACGTATATTTTTCTTTCCTAAATTATCTGCTAGATATCTTACACTTGTTTCAAGAGCTGCTTTTGCTACACCCATTACATTATAGCCTGGTAGTACCTTTGTTGAGCCATAATATGTTAACGAAACTAAGCTTGCCCCATCATTTAGCATATCTATCTCATTTGCAATTCTAGCAACTGCTACAAATGAATATGCACTAACATCATTTGCATGTGAAAATCCTTCTCTACTAGTCATTATAAAATCATTTCTAAGGTCTTCTGTATTTGCATGAGCAATGCTATGTAATATACCATCTAATTTTCCATGTTCTGCTTTAATCTTTTCGAAACAATCTTTAATTGACTCATCATTAGATGCATCACATGTATATGCTTTTGCATTTGGAATTTCTGAAATTAATTCTTCTATTTTCTCTCTATTTTCTTCTCCCATGAATGTAAATAATACTTTTGCCCCATTATCAGCAGCAGATCTTGCTGCACCCCATGCAATACTCCATTTGTTTCTAATTCCCATAATTAATACAGTTTTGTTTTCTAATAACATTTTTCTTCCTCCTATTTTTTTGACAAAATTAATAACTATTTTATACAAAAATTTTTATTAAAACAAGGTTACGTCCATCTATTTTTACATGCCTCTGAATTTTTTGTATCTTTCTTCAACCAAATCACCAATATTCAATCCTTGTAATTCTTTTGTTAATGCTAGAATTCTCTTTTTCATTATTTGAGACATCTTTCCAACATCAGTCTTTGCATTTCCATTCGGCTCTTTTAATACTTCGTCTACTACTCCTAAATCTAATAAATCTTTTGCAGTGAGTTTCATTTTCTCTGCAGCTTCTTTTGCTCTTGAACTATCTTTCCATAAAATACTAGCATAACCCTCTGGTGACAGTATGGAATAAACAGCATTTTCAAGCATTAAAACTTTATCTCCTACACCTATTGCAAGTGCTCCGCCACTTGAGCCTTCACCTATTACTATAGCTATAATAGGAACTTTTAAATCAGACATTTCCATTAAATTTCTGGCTATCGCTTCTCCCTGTCCTCTTTCCTCTGCTCCAAGTCCAGGGTATGCTCCCTTAGTATCAATAAATGTGATAACTGGTCTGTTAAATTTTTCAGCTTGCTTCATAAATCTTAATGCTTTTCTATATCCTTCTGGATTTGGCATTCCAAAATTTCTTTCAATATTTTCTTTAGTATTTCTGCCTTTTTGTTCTCCTACAATTGTAAAATTTTGTTTCCCTATACTCCCTATTCCACAAACAATTGATTTGTCATCTCTAAAATATCTATCTCCATGAAGTTCAATAAATTCATCAAATATATTATCAATATAGTCTAAAGCAGTAGGTCTATCTGGCTCTCTTGCAATTTTTACTCTTTCCCATGCAGAAATTTTACTTGTCATCTGCTTTCCCCCCCTTTATGAAGCAATAATAGCTTATATAAAGTTTCTTTCATTTCTTTTCTATTTACTACTTTATCCACGAAGCCATGCTCTAACAAAAATTCTGATGTTTGGAATCCTTCTGGCAAATCTTCGCCGATTGTTTGCTTTATTACTCTAGGTCCTGCAAAGCCAACCATTGCACCAGGTTCTGCCAAGATAATATCTCCTAAGCTTGCAAAACTAGCAGTTACTCCACCGTATGTCGGGTCTGTTAATACTGAAATATATAAGTTTCCCGCTTTATTTAGCTTTTGAACTGCTGCAGAAGTTTTTGCCATTTGCATTAATGAAACAATTCCCTCTTGCATTCTTGCTCCACCAGAAGCACAAAATATTATCACTGGCAAATGAAGTTGTATTGCCTTTTCAATTGAATATGTGATTTTCTCTCCAACTACTTTTCCCATGCTTCCCATCATAAAGTTACTATCCATTACACATATTACAACTTTTTCTGAATTTATATTTCCTATTCCACATTTAACAGCTTCATCAAGTCCTGTTTTTTCTCTTAAAGCATCTAGTTTTTTTACATAATCATTCATGCCTAGTGGATTACTTGATTCATTGCTTAAATCAAACTCTTCAAAAGTAAATTTATCAATTATCTGATCTATTCTTCTTCTGCTAGATAGTCTAAAATGATTTCCGCAATTTGGGCAAATACTATAATTTTTATGCAAATCATCTTTGTATAAGATTTCTTTACATTTGCTACATTTAACCCACATTCCTACTGGGATATCACTTCTATGCTCCTTTTCTTGATTATCATTTTCAACATCATATTCAATTCTTTTCTTAATTTTATCAATAACCATGATTTCCTCCTTGTCGATTCTTTGGGCATGCCTATATACAATTTAAGTTTATAATTACAAAATACAGCTGTAATCTATTTCATATTTGTCACAAAAACACCTGGCTAAATTACCATTTTTCTTAAAGTAACATATATTTTTCTATAAATGATGTATCATAATCATTGTGTATAAAATGTTCATTAGATAATATTTTAAATAGAAAGTCTAAGTTTGTGTCTATTCCCTCTATCACACACTCTTCTAATGCTCTTTTCATTTTAGCAATAGCTGCATCTCGGTTTTCTGCATGTACTATTAATTTAGCAATCATAGAATCATATACAGGTGGTATTGTATATCCTGTATATACTGCGGTATCAACTCTTACTCCATTTCCTCCCGGCAAGTTCAATTCAGTTATTTTTCCAGGACATGGCCTAAAGTTTTTGTCTGGGTTTTCAGCATTTATTCTACATTCAATCGCATGACCCCTGAAACTAACATCTCGTTGAGTAATGCCTAGTACTTCTCCTGAAGCAATTTTTATTTGCTCTTTTACTATATCTATTCCTGTCATCATCTCTGTTACAGGATGTTCAACTTGTATTCTAGTATTCATTTCCATGAAATAGAAATTTCTGTCTTTATCTACTAAAAATTCAATTGTACCTGCATTTGTGTATCCAGAAGCTTTAACTGCTCTTATGGCTGCTTTTCCCATTCTAGCTCTTAATTCTTCATTAAGTATCATTGATGGGCTTTCTTCTATGACTTTTTGATTCCTACGTTGAACTGAGCAATCTCTTTCACCTAAATGTATAACATTTCCATGTTCATCTGCTAGAACCTGCATTTCCACATGTCGTGGGTTTACTATAAATTTTTCCATATATATTGCAGCATCATTAAAAGATGCTTTAGCTTCCTGTTTTACTAGATTAAAAGCATTTTCCATTTCTGATTCAAATTCGACTTTTCTAATACCTTTTCCTCCACCACCTGCAGATGCTTTAAGTAAAACTGGATACCCTATTTCTTTAGCACATTTTATGGCATCTTTAACACTTTCTATGCATCCATTTGAGCCTGGAACAACTGGAATCTTAGCATTTTTCATTAATTCTTTACTATTTGATTTATTTCCCATCATATCAATCACTTTATATGATGGCCCTATAAATTTTAAATTACTTTCTTCACACATTTTAGCAAAACTAGCATTCTCAGACAAAAATCCAAAGCCAGGATGCACACTATCACAGTTAGTCGTACATGCTGCCTCCAATATGTTTTGAATATTCAAATAACTTTTAGCTGATGAGGCTGGCCCAACACATACAGCTTCATCTGCAAGTTTTGTATGAAGTGCATCTTTATCTGCTTCAGAATATATCGCTACAGTCTTTATATTCAATTCTTTGCATGCTCTTATTATCCTTACAGCAATTTCTCCTCTGTTTGCTATTAAAACTTTTTTTAACATGATATTCTCCTTGTTTTTTTTTATTATTTATGTTATACTTAAATTTATCAACCTAAAAGGAGTGTACATTATGAAAAATGTAAAGGAACTATCGGTACCTATATCTGATGAATCATTTGAATCCTCAGTTCTTTTTAGACTAGGTGTTCTATTTGGTTCAACATATGGATGCCGGCCAAAATGTCATCAGCTCACATTAGAGCTTTGCAGAGAAGTCTTATTTAACTTTGACTTTAATGAAGAAGCCCCAGAAAAATTACGTATTAATTTGAAGCATAAATATAGCCATCGTCTTTTAAAGACAACTCTTAATACGATAGGTTATAGAACAACTTCAAAGAAACCTAATTGTGCTGACTTCTATGCAGTCAAACTAAATAAAACGATATAGTTTTACATTTTAGGTTTGGGAGCGATATTTCGCTCCCTATTTCTATACATAAATAATTATTTTAATTCAAATAATCTCGATGACTCTCTAGTTCCTTTTTAAACAATTGCAAAAGTAAGTTCTCCTTTAGCAGCAACTTTTCCATCTACTGTTGCTATTGCTTCTCCCACACCTACAGGTCCTTTTTGTTTTATAATCTTAACTTCTAACTTTAACACATCTCCTGGAACTACTTGCTTTTTAAATCTTAATTTATCAATTCCTCCAAACAAAGCATTTTTCCCTTTATTTTCTTCCATAGATAGAATAGCAACAGCACCTGTTTGAGCTAATGCTTCTACTATAAGAACTCCTGGCATTATTGGATTACCTGGAAAATGTCCCTGAAAATGTGGTTCATTTATACATACATTTTTATATGCTATGCATCTTTCTCCTGGTACATATTCCTCTACTTTGTCTATCATTAAAAATGGCGGCCTCTGAGGAATTATTTTCATAATTTCATTTATGTCTAGCATAATTTTCTCCTTTCATTTTATCTTATCTTAAATAATGGCTTTCCATAGTCCACCATCTCTCCATCATTTACACAAATTTCTACAATCTCTCCATCAAATTCTGATTCTATTTCGTTCATTAATTTCATTGCTTCAACTATGCAAAGTATATCTCCATTTTTTACTTTTTGGCCTACCTTTACATATGGATCAGCTTTTGGAGAAGATTTAGAATAGAATGTTCCCACCATTGGAGATTTTACTATTTTGCAGTCTTCTTCCTTCTCTTCTTTCTTACTTTCTTCACTCTTATTGTCTACAACTTTATTTTCTGGGACTGTTATATATTGTACATTTTCTACTGGTTGCATTGGCATAACTGGTGATTTGTCTTTTTTCATACTAATTTTAATTCCATCTGGAAATTCTATACTAAGTTCATCTATTTTTGAATTTCCCATATCATCAATTAACTTTTTTATATCTTCGTAATTCATATTTTCACCCCTCATATTTTTTTAAAAGTATACTAGCATTATGTCCGCCAAACCCTAAAGAATTTGACATTGCGTATTTTACTTCTACATTTCTTCCTTCATTTGGAACTATATCTAAGTCACACTCTTCATCTGGCACTCTATAATTTATTGTGGCTGGTACAAATCCCTCTTCTACAGATTTAGCACATACTACCGCCTCTACTCCTCCCGCTGCTCCTAATAAATGTCCTGTATTTCCTTTAGTAGAGCTTACCATTACTTTTTTACTTGCTTCTCCTAAAGCTGTTTTTATGGCCTGTGTTTCGCAAGAATCATTTAGGTGTGTAGATGTTCCATGTGCATTTATATATGTAATATCTTCAGGTTTTGCACCTGCTTCTTCCATAGCAATTTTCATTGCTCTTGCTCCACCTTCTCCTCCTGGAGCTGGTGATGTAATATGATATGCATCAGATGTTGCGCCATATCCTGCAACTTCTGCATATATCTTAGCACCTCTTTTTAAAGCATGTTCTAACTCTTCTAATATAACTATTCCGGCACCTTCTCCCATTACAAATCCACTTCTTTCCTTGTCAAAAGGAATACTTGCTCTATTTTTATCTGTTGCTTGTGATAATGCTTTAATATTTGTAAAACCTGCTATTCCTACTGGTGTGATTGATGCTTCTGTACCACCAGATATAACAATATTTTGATAACCATTTTTTATCATTCTAAAGCTTTCTCCAATACAATGTGTACCTGAAGCACATGCTGTAACCATTGAAATAGATTCACCTTTTGCTCCTAATTCTATTGCTACATTTCCTGCTGCCATATTGCAGATTGTCATAGGTATAAACATTGGAGAAACTCTATCTGGTCCTTTTTGAATTAAATTTGAAATATCTTCTTCCATTGTTGCTAATCCGCCAATACCTGAACCTAATATTACTCCAACTCTTTCCATATCTTCTTTTTCTTTATCCAACTTGCTATCATTCCATGCTTCTTTTGCAGCCACAATTGCAAATTGTGAAAATCTATCCAATCTTTTGGCAGCTCTTCTATCAAAATATTCTTCTGGATTATATCCTTTTACTTCTGCAGCAAGTTTCACTTTAAAATTAGTTGTATCAAATAAAGTGATTTCATCAATTCCACACTTTCCTTCTTTTATTCCCTTCCAAAATTCTTGCACATTATTTCCTACTGGAGTTATAGCTCCAAGTCCTGTAATAACTACTCTTCTTTCCATTTCCAACTTCCTTTCTATTAACCTACTTACCTTACATTACCATTCCGCCATCAATATTTATAACCTGCCCTGTAATATATGAGCTATCCTCTGATGATAGAAATTTTACTACTTTTGCAACTTCTTTTGGCAAACCCATTCTTTTTAATGGTATTTGTGCATTTATTCCTTCTTTTACTGAATCAGATAACACTTTTGTCATGTCTGTATCAATAAACCCTGGTGCAACTGCATTTACCAAAATATTTCTGCTAGCTACTTCTTTTGCTAAACTTTTTGTAAAACCTATTACACCTGCTTTTGATGCAGAATAATTTGTTTGACCTGCATTTCCTGCAACTCCAACAACTGATGATAAATTAATTATTCTACCTGATTTTTGTTTTATCATATATGGAATAACATTTCTTGTTACATTAAATGTTCCTGTTAAGTTTACGTCTATAACTGCTTCAAAATCTTCTTTTTTCATTCTCATTATTAAACCATCTTTTGTGATACCTGCATTATTTACAAGTACATCTATTCTTCCAAATTTTTCAATGGTTTGTTTTACCATATTTTCGCACTGTTCAAAATTTGCCACATCTGCCTCTACAAACTCACATCTTACATTATTTGACTCAATCTCTTTTTTTAGATCATTTAAATCCTCATTTATATTTCTACAATTTGCTGCTATATCAAATCCATTTCTAGCTAATTCTAAAGCTATTTCTTTTCCAATTCCTCTTGTAGCACCTGTAATTAAAGCTACCTTATTCTCTCCCATTTTATTCATCCTTTCTTTTTGTTTTAAATTTAGTATCCACATATTTCGATATGTGGCAATATCTATTTTGCTAAAACTTCTAAAGCATTTTCCAAGGTTTCTACATTTTCTATATTAAGCACATTTGCTTCTACTTCTTTTTCTTTGCATACTTTTTTCACAAAACCTGATAAGGTTTTTCCTGGTCCAATTTCTACAAATGTGTCTATCCCCATGCTTAGCATTGTTTCAATAGATTTTCTAAACTTAACTGGGTTTATAACATGGTTTGAAAGAATATCAACCATATCATCATTTTCATTATATGGCTCTCCATTTAAGTTTTTTATAACTGGTATTTCACACTTTGCAAAATCTATTTTTTCTAATTCTTCTCTTAAAGCTTTTGATGCTTCGATTAGTTTCTCTGTATGGAAAGGTCCTGAAGTTTTTAATTCTATTGTTTTTCTTGCGCCTAGTTCTTTTGCTATTTCCATTGCTCTTAAAACCGCTGCTTTTTCACCTGAAACCACAACTTGACCTGGACAATTATAGTTTACTGCTCTTACAAAACCTTTTTCTACCTTGTTACAAGCTTCTTCTACTTTATCATCTTCTAAGCCGATTATTGCTGCCATTGACCAATCTCCTGCTGGAGCTAGTTCTTGCATTAATTTGCCCCTTACTCTAACTATTTTTGCACCATCTTCAATTGAAAGAGACTTCGCACATGTCAAGGCTGAATATTCTCCTAAACTCAATCCTGCAGCAGCTTGTGGCTTTATATCTCTCTTGTTTAAAATTTCTAATATACTCATGCTCATTGCATAAATTGCAATTTGTGTGTTCTTGGTTTGGTTTAAAACTTCTTGATCTGTATTATATGTAATATCTTCTACATTTTCATTTATGGCATTATCTATTTTAGTGTATACATTTCTTGCTTCTTCATATTTATCATAAATATCTTTGCCCATTCCTACAACTTGCGTTCCCTGTCCAGGAAAAATATATGCTATTTTCATAAAATTTATCTCTCCTTTTTAAATTTCCATCAAAATACTTCCTAAATTAAGTCCTCCACCATAGCCAACAAGTATTATCTTATCATTTTCTTTTAAAAGTCTTTTCTTGTTTATTTCATTTAAGGCCATTGGAATACTTGCATTAAATGTATTTCCTATATCTGATATATTCATATAGATTTGTTCATCTGTTGCACCTATTTTTTCAGCCAAGCTTTTTAAAATTCTCGAATTAGATTGGTGAGGCACTATGTATTTTATATCTGAAATTTCTAATTTTTGTTCTGAAAGCAATTCATTAATATTCTCTGCCACTCTAGCTGTTGCAAACTTATATATCTTCTTGCCATCCATATATATCTTCTCATTTTCTATGCAAGTTAATATATCTCCATCTTGACCAATACTTTCAATGTTTTTTGCATACATTTTATTTCTTGCTTTCCCTATCAAGGTAGCTCCTGCACCATCTCCTAATAGAATGGCTGTATTAATATCATTTTCATCAATATATTTGGATAATTTCTCTACACCTATTACTAAAGCTGTTTCTACTTCATCTAATTCAATGTACTTCCTAGCAATATCCAGTGCATTAATATATCCACTGCAACCTGCTAAAATGTCCAAACACATACATTTTTTTATATTAAACTTTTTCTGTATTTCAAAGGAAATTCCCGGCATACTGTCTTCGTAGTTTGTAGAAGCAACAACAATCAATCCTATATTTTGTAAATTCACATTATTTTCATTAATCATGTTCTCTACTGCTTTTATTGCCAAATCTTTAGTTTTTTCATCATCAGTCCAATATCTTTTTTGTATCCCGGTCCTTTTGTAAATCCAATTCTCATCTAAATTAAATTTTTTATTAAAATAGCTATTATCTATCTCTTTTTTAGGTAAATACATACCGACTTGCTAATATTTTTATTGAATTCATATGTATTCCTCTCTTGTCATTTTTTCCGTTTGGTATTATATCATATATATATTCTTTTTGCACACATCTAACCAATCGGTCGAAAATTTTCTGGAACAAGGAGACACTCCTTTTTGTTCAAGTTTTTGAACTTTTGGGACACACAATTTGTTTCAAATTTGGAACAAGGGGGACAGACATGGAATATTTTATTCGTTAAAAAAAGAACCAGAAGTCGTTTTCCCTAGTTCTTTTCCAATTTTTAAAATTTTTAATTTTTCTCACAAATCAAATCATAATTGCTTACATCAATAACTTTTCCTTTAACAAAACTACCTATTTGTAAGTCTTCATTAGTATTCAAATATACAACTCCATCTATGTCTGGCACATCCATATATGTTCTTCCTATATATGTTTTTCCATCAAACAATTTATCTTCTACTAATATTTCTACTTCTCTTCCAATTTGTTTTTGCAAATTTTCTTTTGAAATTTCTTGTTGTAAACTCATTATTTTATTATATCTGCTCTTTTTAGTCATTGGATGAATTTGCTCTTTTATTCTTGCTGCAGGTGTTCCATCTTCTTTTGAATATGCAAAACAACCTAGCTTATCAAATTTTGCTTCTTTTACAAACTCACATAATTCTGCAAAATCTTCTTTAGTTTCTCCTGGAAACCCAACCATTAACGTAGTTCTAATGACTACCTCTGGGATTTCTTTTCTTAATTTTTGTATTAAGCTCCTAATTGATCTTCCATCACTCTGTCTATTCATTCTTTTTAGAACAGTGTCAGAAATGTGTTGGATTGGTATGTCAAAATATTTACAAATTTTATCTTCGTTTTTGACTAATTGTATAAGCTCGTCTGTAATCGTTTCTGGATATGCGTATAAAAATCTAATCCATTTTATCCCATCAATCTTGCAAATTTCTTTTAATAATTTTGTAAGCATAGGCTTTCCATATATATCTGTTCCGTATTTTGTAGTATCTTGTGCAATTAATATAAGTTCTTTATAGTCTTGCTTAGCAAGCTTTTGGGCTTCTTTTATTATATCTTCCTTTTTTCTGCTTATTTGAGGTCCACGTATATATGGTATTGCACAATATGTACATCTATTACTACACCCATCTGCTATTTTTAGGTATGCAAAATTGTTTCCAGTTGAAACTACTCTTTCCTCTACATCATCAAAATTGTTGTATTTTTCAAGGTTTTTGTTCTCTTTAAATAGCTTTTCTATTTGCTTCCATAAAGAATTGTATTCACTATATTTAACAAACAAATCCACTTCTGGAAGAGCTTTTTCAAGTTCTTCTTTATATCTCTCAACTAAGCATCCCATAACAATTAAATACTTGCACTTCTTCTTTTTGTATTCTGCCATTTCTAAAATAGTATTTATTGCCTCTTCCTTAGCTGATTCTATAAAGCCACACGTATTTATTACTATAGCTTCCGCTTCTTTCGGTTCATTTACTATTTCATATTCATTTGTTTTAAATATTCCTATTAATTTTTCAGTATCTACTAAATTCTTGCTACAACCTAATGATACAAATCCTATTTTCATTTTTTATTCCATTCCTTCCTTTACGCCTGTCCTTTTTTACAATTCTGCCACAAGAAAGCCTATCCCAAATTACCACTTTTGTCACAGCAAGGCCTGTCCCAAAAACGAATAACTATGTGGTTTTAACGCCTGTCCCTCAAAGCGACAAAATTTTATTTAATCGGTTTAGTCCATCCACTAATTTATCGTATGTTTCTCTAGTGATTCCTTCATCTTCTCCAGTGTATGCTGTTGCGGTGGCTTTCATATCTATAAGTTGGAATCTGTTTACCGCCTGTTCTCCATTGTCTAGCATATATATTGGTGTATAATCAACTTTATTTAAATATACTTTTCCGTCTTTTCCACTTTTTCTTAGTTCTATGTTTAAAACTAATTCTGTTCTAGCTTCTTCTGCAGAGAGTGTTGATACATATGTTCCTATTGAATATGCTATAAATACATTTTCTCCTTCTGAGTTTTGTTTTACTTCCATTGGTTGTACTACAGATGGGTGTGCTCCTAATATTAGATCTACTCCGTTTTCTACTAAAAAGTCTGCTATTTCTTTTTGCTCATCAGTTATATTCAGTGATATTGCATCTCCCCAATGTATCATTACACATATATATTCTGCTCCGTTTTCTTTTGCATACTCTATATCTGATTTAGCTTGTTCTTCGCTATAAATGTTTACACATTCTTTTTCTTCTTTACTTACTACTGATTCATTGTCTAAAAAACATGTATATGTTAAGAATCCAATTTTAGCATTTTTTACTTCTTTTAATATTACTGCATTAGAGGTTTCTATCCTGTCTCCTACAACTGAAAATCCTAAATCTTCTAAATTATCTCTAGTTTCTTTTAATCCACTTACTCCATTATCTAAACTATGGTTATGTGATATTGTTACCAAATTAACTCCTGATGCTTTAACTGCTCTTGCAAATTCAATTGGAGCTTTTTTATCATTATATTCGCCTTCTATAATTCCTGTCTCCATCGTTCCCATAATTATATCTGCATCATCTATAAATCCGGATACATTATTAAACATGTGTGAAAAATTATATGATTTTGTATTTTCATCATAAGCATCTTCCAGCATTGCATTGCTACATAAGATATCTCCTACAGCTGACATTTTTATTATTGTATCTGCTTCAGATATATTTTGATTTGTTTGTGCAATATTATCATTAATTTGTGAAAAGATTTCTTCTGATTGTTTTTGCAACTCTTCTTTCTGTTTTGCGAATAATTGTCTATCTTCATATCTCCTATATTCATTAATTCCAATACAAACTATGATAATTGCTAATAAAATTCCTACTATCATTAAGAATGTTTTGTTACTAATTACATCCTTTATTGTTCTTTTTCTTCTCGTATTTCTTCTGTTTCTTGCCATTTTTCTCCTCCTTTTTCGACATATATATTATATTTAATTTGCAAATTGATGTCAATACAAAAACACCACACATGCTTATGTAACATGTGCGGTGCTTTACTCTATTTTCTAAGTTCTGCATTTAGTTTCTTGCTTAACATTTCTATAATCTTATCTAAACTTGCATTAATCTCTTCATCTGTTAATGTTCTATCCATTTTTTCAAAGGTTAAAGAATATGCTATGCTCTTTTTGTTTTCTTCAATTCCTTTTCCAGTATACACATCAAACGCTTCTATTTTGCTTAAAGATGAGCCTCCTGCTTTTTTAATTAATGTAGCAATTTCTTCTGAAGTAACGTCCCTATCTACAACAACTGCTAAATCTTTCTTTATACTTGGGAATTTTGAAATTTCTTTATATTTCATTTTGCCTACTTTTTTGCTTAATAGTTTATCTAAATCGATTTCAAAAACATAAGCCTCATCTTTTACAAGGTTTGGATGTACTCTTCCTATTAATCCCACATTATCATTATTTACAGAAATTAAAGCTGATTGTCCTGGATGCACTTCTGCTGGTAATACTTCCTCTTTTACTATGAAGCTATATCTATTTCCATATCCTAAATAATCCAACAATTCTTCTACTATTCCTTTTATAACATAGAAATCAACTTGTTTCTTGTTATCTACGCCCAAGTAATAGTCTCCTGCCATAAGTGCTGCTATTTTGTTGTTTTCCCCATACTCTTCTTGCTTTTTATAAAATGCTTTTCCTATTTCAAATATAGATACATCTTTGTTATTTCTTGCTTTATTATATTCATAAATTTTTAAAAGTGATGGTAGTATACTATGTCTTAAGGTGTTTCTTTCCTCTGTCATAGGATCTAGTAAACTTACAAGTTCTGTATCATCTTTTGTAAAATATTTTGCTTCTTTATCATTTACAAGTATATATGACAAGGTTTCATTTAATCCTAAATCTACCATCTTGTTTCTAATTCCACGCATTACTTTGTCATAACTTCCTGCCTTCATTGGCATTTCTGGTAATTTTCCAACAATGTTGTCAACACCGTATATTCTTCCTACTTCTTCAATTAAATCTTCTTTAATTGATATATCTCCTCTTCTTCTTGGAACAGAAACAATTATTTTTTCTATGTTTTCTAGGTCCTTTTCAGTTTCTTTAAATTCAGATTTTTTGCCATTAATTATTACCTCGAATGCTAATCTTCTAAATACATCTAGCACATCTTTTTTGCTTATTTCCATTCCTAATACATCATTAATATTTTTGAAGGCTATTTCAATCTCTCTATTTGATAAATCAGATTTATCAAATTTGCAGACTCCTCCTACAACTTCTCCCTCTGCATATTCCTCTAATAGTTTGCAAGCTCTTTCTATAGCCATATATGTTCTATTTGGATCTAAGCCTTTTTCAAATCTTGAACTAGCTTCACTTCTTAAAATTTCTTTAGAAGTTTTTCTTATTTTCACTCCATCAAATATTGCTGCTTCTATTAGGACATTTTTTGTTTTGTCAGTAATTTCAGTATCATATCCTCCCATTACACCTGCAAGTCCTATAGCTTTTTTACCATCAGAAATTACTATGTCCTCTTCTGATAAAGTTCTTTCTTTTCCATCAAGTGTAGTTAGCTTTTCTCCACTCTTAGCCATTCTAACTTCAATTACATCTTGTAAAGTATCAGCATCATAAAAATGAAGTGGTTGACCTGTTTCCAGCATCACATAATTACTAATATCTACAACATTATTAATTGGTCTTATTCCAGATGCAATTAATCTGTTTTTAATAAATGCTGGGCTCTCATGTATTTTGATATTCTTAACTTTTCTTGCTAGGAATATTGAACAATTTTCTGTATTTACTTCTACTCTAAAATTGTCATTTATATTTTCGCTGTTTTCCTTGTGCTTTAAATCAATTTCTTTAACCTTTTTGTCATAGATTGCACCTACTTCATATGCCATACCAAGTATGCTTAGCAAGTCTCCCCTATTTGCAGTTAAGTCAAAATCAATTACTGCATCATCAAGCCCCAGGTATTTTATAGGGTCTTCTCCAACAGGTGCATCTTGTGGAAGCTCATGTATTCCAGCTTTATCTACTTCATCAGCAAATTTATGCTCTAATCCAAGCTCCAACATAGAACATAACATTCCATTAGACTCTTGCCCTCTTATCATACCTCTCTTTATAACTCTTTCTCTATCCTCTTTTTCTATTGCTCCAGTACTCTTTACAGTCACATCTGGAAGAACGGCTCCATCTAAGGCTACTATAACTTTTAGTCCTTCTCTAACATTTGCTGCTCCACATACTATATTTAGCACCTCTGTTCCAATATCCACTTTGCATACATGTAAGTGATCAGAATCAGGATGTTGTTTGCATTCCTTTACTTCTCCAATTACGAGCTTAGTAGCATTTAAAAGCTTCCCAGCTTCATCATATTCATTTCCTACTCTTGTCATATCTTCTGCAAGAGTTTTTACATCCACATCTATATCCACATAGTCTTTAAGAAAATTTGTACTTAATTTCATTAATTCTCCTTCTTTCTTTTAGATTTTTTATAACTAATAATCCAACTCTCTTATGAATTATTTGGAATTATATTTTTCGTAATTTATTTGAACTCTAGCGGTCTAATCTGTCAAATTGATTTAAAAATCTTACATCATTTTGATACAATAATCGTATATCTGTAATACCATATTTAAACATTGCAAGTCTGTCTAACCCAGTTCCAAAAGCAAAACCGGTATATTTTTCTGGATCATAACCATTCATCTTTAAAACCTTTGGATGAACCATTCCAGAACCTAAAACTTCAATCCAACCAGTTTGCTTACATAAATTACAGCCTTTTCCGCCACATTTAAAACAGCTAACATCTACCTCATAAGATGGCTCTGTAAATGGGAAATAACTTGGTCTAAAACGAAGTTCCAAATTCTCTCCTAACATTTTTCTAACAAATACTTCTAAAGTACCTTTTAAATCTGCTAAAGAAATGTTTTTGTCAATTAATAAACCTTCTACTTGACTAAATTGATGTGAATGTGTTGCATCATCATCTCTTCTATAAGTTTTACCTGGGCAAATAACTCTAATTGGTGATTTTTCCTCATTTGCCATCATGGTTCTCGCTTGAACAGCAGAAGTTTGAGTTCTTAGTAAATATTCTGAAGTAATATAGAAACTATCTTGCATATCTCTTGCTGGATGTCCTTTTGGAAGATTTAATCTTTCAAAACAATATTCATCTGTTTCAAGCTCTGGACCTGTTACAACATCATAGCCCATTGAAACAAATAGATCTTCTACTTCTTCAATAATCCTATTTAATGGATGTTTGCTTCCTCTCTTAATCTTTGTAGCAGGAAGTGTAATATCAATTCTCTCTTCCTTCAACTTTCTTTCTAGCTCTAACTTTGAAAATTCATTTTCTCTTGATTTAATTAAACTTTCAAGCTCATCTCTTACTTCATTCACTTTGCTACCAATAATAGGTCTTTCCTCTGGCGATAAACTTCCCATACCTCTTAAAATAGACGTAAGCTCACCTTTTTTTCCTAAGTATTTAACTCTTGCATCATCTAACTCTTTTGCATTAGTAGCTTCCTTAATCTCTTCTAAAGCCACTTCCTTAATTTTAGCAATTTGCTCTTCCATATTTCTCCTCCTAACCATAAAAAGCTAATCTTCCTATAAAGATATAGGACGACTAGCCTTTAAATCGTGGTACCACCTAATTTTATCAAATAATTTATAATTTATTAATTCAAAATTATCTAACCTCATTAGCTGTAACGGGCGTCCCGTCTTTTCCTACTCGGCTTGGTATTGAAAATTATCTTCTTAATACCTGTGCTATTCAAAAAAGAACCTCAAAAGTGAAATTTCAGTTTAATAAATATTAACAGGCTTTCAGCCAATGACCTATCTCTCTAAAAATATTTCACACTAAACCTACTTTGCTTTTCAATGGTTTTGTTATTCAATAATATTTATTATACCACCAAAAATGGAAATTGCAAGATTTCACATGAAAATTTTTATATTACTTTCAACATTTTCAATTAATGTAATTTTCAATTTGTTTAAACTTCTTATGTTGAGAATTATAAAAAACTAACTAAATTCCTATATTTATGATATAATAACATATGGAGGGCTATACATGAACACAAAATATTTAAAATCATTAGAATACGATAAAATAATTGAGAAATTAAATACATATTGTAAAACATATATGGGTAAAGAAAAACTGGTTACTTTGTTGCCTAAATTCGATAAATCTTCAGTTCTAGATTTATTAAATTTGACTCAAGAAGCTTCTAGTTTAATTTATAGAAAAGGTAATATTCCACTTTCTGATATTCCTGATATTTCTATAAATATTAAAACTTTAGATAGTAGTGGCATTTTATCTATACCAGCTCTTTTGAATATTGCAAGATTTTTAAAAATTTCGAGAGAAGTTAAAGAATATTTCTTTTCTTCTGATGATATAGATCTATCTGTTTATCCTAAGTTATATGATTTATTTGATTCAATTTATACAAATAAAAGTATTGAGGAAAAGATTTTTTCTGTTGTTTTAGATGAAAACACTATAGCAGACAACGCCTCAAGTAAATTGGCAAGTATAAGGCGTGAAAGTAAAAAGCTGGAACAAAATATTAGAGATAAATTGAATTCTATTATTCATTCTAGCACATATTCTAAATACATAATGGAGCCTATTGTAACAATTAGAGAAAATAGGTATGTTATCCCTATCAAAGAAGAATATAGGGCGCAAGTAAAAGGTTTTATCCATGATGTATCAAGTAGTGGTTCAACTGTTTTCATAGAGCCATTAAGCGTGTTTGAGCTTAATAATGAAATAGCTAATTTAAAAGTGGAAGAAGAAATTGAAATTGAAAAAATCTTAGCACAAATGTCTGGCAGGTTATATGAATATACTCAGCTTTTTAGAAGTAATATAGATATTCTAGGTGACCTAGATGTAATTTTTGCAAAAGCTTTATACTCTATAGATATTGATGGTGTTTTTCCTGCAATAAATGATGACAAATATATTAATCTAGTTTCTGCCATGCATCCTTTAATTGATAAAAATATTGTTGTACCTATTGATATTTCAATCGGAAAAGATTATTCTGCCTTAGTTATTACTGGTCCTAATACAGGTGGTAAAACTGTTGCATTAAAAACTACTGGTTTGCTGCTTTTGATGGCATATTCAGGTATTTTTATACCTGCTAAAGAAAGTAGCTCTATTTATGTTTTTGATAACATATTTGTAGATATTGGTGATGAACAAAGTATCCAAGAAAATCTTAGTACATTTTCTTCACATATTTCTAACATTGTGGAAATCACAAAAAATGTTACCGCAGAAAGCCTGGTTTTACTAGATGAATTAGGCTCTGGAACAGATCCAATTGAAGGTGCAAATCTTGCGATTAGTATTTTAAAATATTTATTTGATTTAGGTGCAATTTCAATTTCCACCACGCATTATCAAGAATTAAAAAATTACTGTTTAACCACTAGTGGCTTCCAAAATGCAAGTTTTGAGTTTGATATAGATAATTTAAAACCAACGTATAAACTGTTAATAGGAATCCCTGGTAAGAGTAATGCCTTCGCCATAAGTAAAAAACTTGGTTTAAATGATAATATCCTAAATTTGGCTAGTTCCTTGATGAAAGCTAATGATGTAAGTATAGAAGAATTAATGAAAAGCATTTATGATAATAAGGTTAAAATAGAAAAAGAGAAAGAGGAAATCAAAAAGAATTCTAATCAGATAGAAGCTTTAAGGAAATCTTTAGAAAATGAAAATACACGATTACAAGAAAAGCAAGACAAAATTTTAAATGATGCCAAATCTGAGGCAAGAGATATTATTCAATCTGCGAAAGATGAGGCAAATGCTGTTATAAAACGATTAAATACATTAAATGAGACTAGTAAAGATAATTTGTCTACTGCAAATAATTTAAGAAATGAATTAAATGATAGTTTAAAAAATTTAGATGCAAATTCTGAAGGAGATGGAATTAATCTTCAATCACTTCAAGCTTTAAATGAAAAGTTTAATCTTAAAAATAGCTCTTTAAAAGGAAAAAACTCTAAAGTAACATTTGAAAAAGGTAACACCTTTAAATCACAAAATATATCAAGTGAGATTAACGTAATTGGATTAAATGTAGACGAAGCTACTTTTATGATTGACAAATACTTAGATGACTGCTCTATTGCCAAGCTATCCCCTGTAAGAATTGTACACGGTAAAGGAACAGGAAAATTAAGAGAAGGAATTCACAAATTTTTAAAAACTAATCCACATGTAAAATCGTTTAGGCTAGGGACCTTCGGTGAAGGAGAAATGGGAGTAACAGTCGTAGAATTAAAATAAATTTAAACTTGGACAAAAGTGGGATATTTACACTTTTGTCCAAGTTTTATGTTCTCTCATAGTAACCATATTCTATATAAAATTATTTAATGATTCGACTAATAGTTCTTGTAGTATAATAGCTTGGCTTTCATCCAGTGTTTCTTCTGTAAGTTCATTATTTGAAATAATTCTTATCCCAACACATGGAATATTAAATTTGTTGCATACATTAAAAACAAACTATATCACCAATTAATTCTAATCCATCCATACCTATTATTTCTATATTTTTTATTCTATTTTCCAAGTTCTCTTTCGTTTCTAATTTCACAACCATATAATTGGTAGTATGTCCCTTCATATATTTTTTTCCTACTTCTATATGTGGTTCTTCAAATAAAACTTCAACTTCTTTTCCTATGTAATTTTGGTTAAACTCTTTTTCATTCTTATTAGATAATTCTATTAATTTTCTACTTCTTTCTTCCTTTACATTTCCATCTATTTGGTTTGGCATAACCGCCGCTTTTGTGCCTTTTCGTTGTGAATATTTGAATATATGCATTTTATAGAATCTTATTTTTTGTAGGAATTCATAAGTTGCCTCAAATTCCTGGTCTGTTTCACCTGGAAAACCAACAATTACATCTGTTGTTAATGCTACATTTGGATATGCTTTTCTTAAACGTTTTACTCCTTCCTCAAACTCCTGTGTAGTATATCTCCTATTCATTCTTTTTAATGTTTCATCACATCCACTTTGAAGTGATAAATGGAAATGATCACATATTTTTTCTAATTTAGATAGCCTTGCTACAAATTCGTCTGTAATTAAGGTTGGCTCCAATGAACCGAAGTCTAATTCTTTTTATTCCATCTATTTTGTTTATCTCTTCTAATAAATCAATTAGTCTGTATTCTGAATCCCCCTTAAAATCTCTTCCATATGATGTCAAATGAATCCCAGTTATAACTACTTCTTTTATTCCTTTTTGTGCTATTTTTTTTATTTCACTAACTACGCTTTGAGGCTTTCTACTTCTTATATGTCCTCTAGCATATGGAATTATACAATATGAGCAAAACCTGTCACACCCATCTTGCACTTTTATAACTGCTCTAGTTTTCTCTGTAAAAGTAACATCTCCAAATTCTGTATATTCTTCACAATGCATTACATCTTGTATTTCTTCTACCCTATTTTTTTGACTAGGTGTTTTTCCATTTTCTAATTTCACACTTATTAGATTCGCCTTTTTGTCATTTTCTAAAGCATTTATCAACATCTTATTTACATATTCTACTATATCTTTTTTCTCGTTGGTTCCTAGGATTAAATTTATTTCAGGTATTTTTTCTAAATCTTCTCTTGCAACTTGTGCATAGCATCCTACAGCTACTAAAATAGCATTCGCGTTTAATTCCTTAACTTTTCTAAGCATCTGTCTAGATTTTCTATCTGCCATGTTTGTTACAGTACATGTGTTTACAACATATACATCTGCTTTCTCATCAAATTCTACTAATTTATACCCATTTTTGATAAAGTCTTGTATCATTGCATTTGTTTCGTATTGATTAACTTTACAACCTAAGGTCAAAAATGCTACTTTCTTATTTTCCATTTTGCTTTCATCCCTTCTTGCTGTATTAAACCTTGTCCTTCTCTCCAAATATTACTATAAAATTTTATCACATTTTATCCCATTTTTCAAATTTCTGTTGCAATTTGCAGTTACTCTTACCCTTACCTTATTACGAGAAGCAATATGTATATTTAGAAAAAGCAAAAAGTCTCGTAAATTTTAACTTTGTGTCAACTTTTTTGCTCCGTCCCTAAAAGTTGATAGACAAAAATTTGGACAAAAAGACGTGTCCCTTTTGTCCAAATTCAAATTTATTTATTAATACATTCCGCCCATTCCTGCGCCTTCGTCATCATGTTTTCCGCAGTTACAAGCTGGCTCTTTTTTGTCTGTTACTAGGCTTTCTGTTGTAAGTATCATTGATGCAATTGATTCTGCATTTTGAATAGCGCTTCTTGATACTTTTGTAGGATCAACAATTCCTGCTTTTTTCATATCTACATATGTATCATTTGCTGCATCAAATCCAACTCCTAGTGGGCTGGTTTTTACTTTTTCTAATATTACAGCTGGTTCTAATCCTGCATTTGTAGCTATTTGTCTTACTGGTTCTTCTAATGCTCTTAATATTATTTTTCCACCTATTTTTTCGTCTCCATGTAGTTCTGATACAGCTTTTTCTACGTCTGGCATAATATTAACAAAGGCTGTACCACCACCTGCAACAATTCCTTCTTCAACTGCTGCTTTTGTAGCAGAAAGTGCATCTTCTATTCTTAATTTTCTGTCTTTCATTTCTACTTCAGTAGCTGCACCAACACCAATTACTGCAACTCCTCCAGCAATTTTAGCAAGTCTTTCTTGTAAGGTTTCTTTTTCAAATTCGCTCTTTTCTTCAGCAAGTTGTGCTTTAATTTGATTTACTCTTGCTGTAATTTGCTCTTTATCTCCCATTCCATCAACAATTATTGTGTTTTCTTTTTGTACTTTTATTTGTCTTGCTCTACCTAATTGCTCTATAGTTGTATCTTTTAATTCCATTCCTAAATCTGATGAAATAACTTCACCACCTGTAAGAATTGCTATATCTTGTAACATATTTTTTCTTTTGTCTCCATATCCTGGTGCTTTAACTGCTACAACATTTAGAACTCCTCTTAATTTGTTTAATATTAATGTAGATAATGCTTCTCCTTCTACATCATCACATATCATTACTAATTTTCCTGATTGTTGCATTAAACTTTCAAGTAGTGGTAATATTTCTTGGATATTACCAATTTTCTTATCTGTAATTAAGATGTATGGATTATCAATAATAGCTTCCATCTTTTCTGTATCTGTTACCATATATGGAGATACATAACCTCTATCAAATTGCATACCTTCGACAACATTTAATTCTGTTTGAGAGGTTTTTGATTCTTCAATAGTAATAACACCATCTTTAGACACTTTTTCCATAGCTTCTGAGATCAATTCCCCGACTTCATCATTATTAGCTGAAATACTTGCAACTCTTGCAATATCTTCTTTACCATTTACAGGTGAACTAATTTTCTTTAAGGCTTCTACTGCAGTCTCAACTGCTTTATCCATACCTCTTTTTATAGCCATTGGATCTCCACCAGCTGCAACGTTTTTTACTCCTTCTTTTACCATGCTTTGTGCAAGAACCATAGCTGTTGTTGTACCATCTCCTGCTACATCATTTGTTTTTATAGATACTTCTTTTACTATTTGAGCACCCATATTCTCAAATGGATCATCTAGTTCTATTTCTTTTGCTATTGTAACACCATCATTTGTGATTAGTGGTGCGCCAAATTTTTTATCAAGAACTACATTTCTTCCTTTTGGTCCCATTGTAACTCTTACTGTATCTGCTAATTTATTTACACCATTTAATAAACTTCTTCTGGCATCTTCTCCAAATTTAATATCTTTTGCCATTTTACATTACCTCCTAAAAAATTTAATTAATTTACTTCTATCGTCCACTCTTTTATGTCTTTCATTGCAAAATTTCTAATTGCATCTTTTTCAATATCAACTGCATTTAAAATCCATTGCTCTTCTTTATGCCACTCAGTTGATTTGAACTCTATACTAATCGGTTTTATAAGTCTATATCTAGTCTCATTTTTCCAATTAGTATATAAAATTTTAACTATTTCTTTATTTTCCATTCTTATCTTCCTTATACCTTCTGTTTATTCAACTATAGCTAAAATTTCATCTTGTTTTAATATGATGTATTCTGTTCCTTCATATTTAACTTCTGTTCCGGCATATTTATTAACTACGACCTTGTCGCCTTTTTTAACTAGCATTTTTTCTAGTTTGCCGTCTACTTCTAGTCCCGGTCCTACTTCAATAACTTCTGCTATTTGTGGTTTTTCTTGTGCATTACCCGCTAAGATTATTCCACTTTTAGTTGTTTCTTCACTTTCTATCATTTTAATGACTACTCTGTTTCCTAATGGTTTTAACATTTTATCTACCTCCTCAAAAATTAATACCATTTATTCTTTATATAAATATGTTATATAACTTTATATATGCAAACATATTTATATATTTTAGCACTCATTTATGCTGACTGCTAAAATATATACCCTTTTTAGTTAAAAGTCAAGTATTTAAATTAAATTTCACAAAATATTCACAATTTTATTTTTGTATGGTATAATCAAGGCATAAACTGAATATATTAATAAATGGAGGAATATTTATGGAACCAGAAAATAAGGAAAATTTAGAGAAGGTTAATAAAGAACAAATTAGCAAAATTACACCTCAAGCCCAACATGAATTACAGAGTCCATCTGAATTTGAGCAAAAGCCAAAAGCAGAACAAACTAATCCAGGTACTGGGTATGGAATAGCAGCTTTAGTATTTGGTATTATTTCTATAGTATTTTTATACTATATTATTATTTCTGTATTATCTGCTGTTTTAGCAATTGTATTTGGATTTCAAGCTGTTAGAAAAGGAGATAAAGGAATGGGAAAAGCAGGTTTAATGCTAGGCATTATTTCTGTAATTGTTACCTTCTTGTTATTCCTATTCTTACAAGTACTAGATGTATCTTTATTTACAATACCAAGCTGGTACAGATAAATTTTAACTGCACTACATACATAATTAATATACAAAGGAGGAATTTTTATGCCAATACATTGTAATGCAAAAAAAGAAGATATTGAAAAGACTGTTCTAATGCCAGGAGATCCATTAAGGGCTAAATATATTGCAGAGAATTTTTTAGAAAATCCTAGACTAGTTAATAGTGTTAGAAATATGCTTGCATATACTGGAACATATAAAGGGAAACCTGTAACTGTATTTTCGTCTGGAATGGGAATGCCAAGTATGGGAATTTATTCATATGAACTTTTTAAGTTCTATGATGTGCAAAACATAATTAGAATTGGATCTTGTGGGTCATATAACGAAGATTTAAATTTATTTGATACTATTTTAGTTGATAAAAGCTATACAGAAGGTAATTTTGCTTATGAGTGGAGTGAAAAAGAAGAACATATTTCTGAAGCTAGTAGAGAATTAAATTCTAAATTGGAAGAAACTGCAAAAAAAATAAATATAAATCTTATAAAAGGAAACACTTTATGCAATGATTGTTTTGATGGATACTTAGATGATATTGAAGGATTTATTGCAAGATTTCCAAAAGATTTAAACCTTATAGCTTGTGAAATGGAAGCTTTTGCTTTGTTTTATATGGCAAAATACTTTAACAGAAATGCAGCCTGCTTATTAACTGTGGTAGATTCACATTATAAAAATCAGGAAAGCACGCCAGAAGAAAGAGAACGTTCCTTAAATGATATGATAAAAATCGCATTAGAAAGTATGTAATTGGGGACAGGTGTTTTTGTGACAAAACTGATAAATAGGTACAGGTGTTTTTTATTATTAAAATACCTGTACCTTTTATTCTGTTTCAAGTTATCCTATACTTTATATTCTGTTATATCTTTAAAGTTATTTTTTCCTTTTAATCGTAATTTGATTTTGTTGTCTTTTACATAAATCTGAATATGCCAATGTCCTCTTTGAGATCGATTTAAACTTTTTTTGAATTCTTCCATTTTATCTATTGGCAGTAGTAGTATATCTTCCCTTCCTTCACAGATGTAAACTATATATCCGTTTTTATAATCTTTTAAATTTTCTTGATAATATTCTTTATATGCAAACCAATAATATTCTTTTTGTCCTTGAGTATATTTATGTGATACGCATGCTATTATTCCTGTTTGGTTATCTTCAGTCGCATATAAGCTTTTCATTTTCTTATTAAAAGTCATATTTAACTTCTCTTCTAACCTTTTTATTCCCTCTGCTTTTCTTTCCTGCTCTGCTCCAAAAATTTCTTTTGCGCTTTCTTTCTCTATCTCCTCTTCTTCTAGTTCTTCTGTTTCCTCTAACTTTGAATCATTGGCAGTAAAGAAAATTAAATCAATTAATTTATCTACTTTTGAATATTCATGTGGTTTTAATATTTCATACATTTGCTTTAATGTATTTTTATCATTTAATTCTTTTTTTATTCGCAATAATTTTAGTAATGCTTCTACTTCAACCGCTCTAGTATTCCATAAGAATTCAGAGCCTCTTATTTGATATTCTATTGATTTATACTTTTCTTTTCCTAATACAATTAGAATTGATGACTTATCTCTCTCGACTTTTTTATTTTCAATTAATTGTTCTCTATAATTATCTGCAGTTTCTAATTCAAAATTGTATGTATCTGTTTTTTTACTTTCTATAATAAATGAATATCCATCTTTTGTAGTCCAAATCCCATCATAACCTATTGTTTCTGGATTTCTTGTTCCTCTATATATTCCATATTCAATTTTAAATTCCAATCTTCTTCCTATTTCGTTTATAAGCTCCTGTAAAATAAATCCTGAGATATCTAAATTTTCAAACTTAACTGTACTATTAGTAATCTCTTTAACTAACCTTGCTAATAGCACATCATTTGACTCGGTTTTTTGTAAAAATTCTCTTAATTCTTTTAATCTTTCTTCTGCATTTCCGAAAGCTATATTAATTAATTCTTGAATTTTCATTTCTTCTATTTCCTTTTGATTACTTACCCAAAATTTTATTAATCTATTTTCTTTTTCCATCATTGCCTTCTTCCTTCCTCAATGTCTCCTAATAATTTTTTTATCTCATAATTACTTCATATAATCTTATCATATTACTACCAAAAAATAAAGCATTTAGACTTTATTTCTAAAATATTAACTTTAATTTCTTCGAACATGTAAAACCTGC
Organism: uncultured Clostridia bacterium; assembly: GCA_944392505.1. Taxonomy (GTDB): domain Bacteria; phylum Bacillota; class Clostridia; order TANB77; family CAG-508; genus CALXVA01. Next base: position 26,981 of record CALXWU010000008.1, read on the forward strand.
CATAATCTATGGCAGGTTTTTCAGTTTATTTAGGCATGCCTTTATATTTTAATTTTGTGGCATTTCCTCCCCTAATGTGACGTTCAGCTTTATTTAGCTGTAAAACGGCTCTTGTGTCATTTGCTAAGAACCGGTCTATTTCAAACAGTCTTTCCGTTAGCTCTCTATGTACTGTCGATTTAGAAATCCCGAAAATCCTAGCTACCCCTCTTACTGTAGTACGTGTTGAAATTAGATATTTTGCCATTGCTATACACCGTTCTTCTAGTCCTGTGATCATTATAGGGACCTCCTTTATAATAAAATAGGTAAATATATAATATCACTTTTTACATAATATGTCAATTATTTATAAATACTATCTTTTACTTATAACCATTCACCGTATTTCTTGATATATATTTTTTTGATCAAGGTTGCTAAGCAGCAATACAATATTGGCACACATAAAATTATGCTAAAATATTGAAATGGTATTGGAACTAACCCTATATATTTTCCTATAAAAGTGAAAGGTATCAATATCGCTATAATGCTTAAACCTATTGACGTAGCATATACTGCTTTTGAAGCATTGCTTTGAACAAATGGTGTTTTTCCAGTTCTTATTATGTGCAAGCCTACTAGGTTTGACACTACTCCATATGAAAACCATATTGATTGAAATAATGCTGCGTCTGGAAGTCTTAAACCAAATCCAAACCATAATATAGCAAATATCATTAAATCGAAAATTGAACTGGTTGGTCCCATATATAGCATGAATCTCTTTAAGCTTTTCATGTCCCATACACGTGGCTTTTTAAGATATTCTTTATCTACATTATCATATGGTATAGAAAGCTGACCTATGTCATAAAGTAAACTTTGCACTAAAAGCTGTATCGGTGTTATTGGGAAAAATGGTAGTAGTACACTTGCTATTAGCACTGAAAGTACTTCTCCAAAATTAAAGCTAACAGCCATTTTAATATATTTCTGAAGATTTCCAAAGGTCTTTCTTCCTTCCATAACTCCATCTGTAAGAACATCCAAGTTTTTTTCTAATAAAATAATATCAGCTGTTTCTTTTGTAATATCAACTGCAGTATCAACAGAGATTCCAACTTCTGCATTATGCATAGAAGGTGCATCATTTATTCCATCTCCCATGTATCCAACAACATTTCCAGCTTCTTTTAGTATCCTTATAATTCTAGCTTTTTGAATAGGAGATAATTTTGCATATACATTAGTTTTCTTTAGAATCCTCCTTAAAGCTGCATCTGACAATTTGTCTATTTTACTTCCGAGAACTATTTTGTCCGTGTTTATATCTACTTTATCACAAATAGCCTTAGTTACATATTCATTATCTCCTGTTAAAACTATAACTCTTATTCCATCTTCATTAAGTCTTGCAATTGCTCCTTTTGCACTTTCTTTTGGTGGATCTAGGAAGCCAACAAATCCTATAAGAACCATTTTAGACTCATCTTTTACAGAAAACTTTTCAATTCCTGCTATTTCGTTTTTTTGTGCAACAGCAACTACTCTTAGCCCCTGCTTATTTAATTCTTTTGATAATTCAATTACATTTTTCTTAATTTCTTTTGTTATTTCTGATACTTCTCCATTATAATCTACCATGGTGCAAATGCTAAGGATCTCTTCTACTGCGCCTTTAGTAATTAATTGTTTTTTCTTCCCATCAGATACCACAACTGAAAGCCTTCTTCTTGTAAAATCAAATGGTATCTCATCTACTCTTTCATAACTTTCTTCAATTCCTTTAAGTTCACTCTTTTTTACTCTTGCAATTACCGCTTCATCAATGCTTCCTTCTAATCCTGTTTGAAAATATGAGTTCAAGAATACGTGTTTTAAAACTCTTTTATCCTCTTCCCCTTTTATATTCAAATATTTCTCCAAAACAATTTTGTCTTCTGTAAGAGTTCCCGTTTTATCAGTACATAACACATTCATTGCGCCAAAACTCTGAATACTGTCAAGTCTTTTAACAATAGTCTTTTTCTTAGACATCCTTGTTGCACCTTTTGCTAAACTCGATGATAAAATTACAGGAAGAAGAAGTGGTGTTATTCCAATTGCAATAGCAACTGCAAAAGTAAATGCTGTGATTGTCCCATGTTTTGCTGCATTAGCAATAAATGTAATTGGTATTAGAACGACCATAAATCTTATTAAAAGTTTACTTACACTATCAATTCCTTTTTGAAAAGCAGTTTTCGGCTTTTCCTCAGTTATGGTGTCTGCTACTTTTCCAAAATACGTATCATCTCCAGTTTTTATAACAATCCCTATTGCAGAACCACTTATTACATTAGTTCCCATAAAACAAATTGTATCTAAATCTGTGATGTCTTCTATTTTTCCTTTTTGCTCTGATTCAGCCAATTTCTTTACAGAATCACTCTCACCTGTTAGAGAAGATTGATTAACAAATAAATCTGTTGCTTCAATTATCCTTAAATCTGCGGGAATTAAATCTCCTGCATTTAATAATATAACATCTCCGATCGTAATTTCTGAAGATAGTATTTTTACCTCTTTTCCATTTCTTAAAACTGAAGATTTAGCAGAAACAAGATTTTTAAGTTTCTCTGCAGCTTTATTTGATCTATACACTTCAAAAAACTCCAAAAGTGTACTTGCGGTAATAAGTATTAAAATAACAATTATATTCGCATAATTTGGAGGTGTTGTAAGCATTACATCTGTATAAAAGAGAACTAACACTATTCCAAGTAATATCAAATTAAACGTGCTAAATAAGCTCTCAAACAAATAATTATACCACTGTTTTGGTTTTTTTTGCTTCATTTCATTTTTTCCGTACTTAGATATACGTTTTTTTGCTTCATCTGTTGTAAGCCCTCTTTTCTTAAAATCATTTTCTTTCAAAAACTCTTCTACACTACTAATGCACTCTTTCTCGTACATTCTCTTACCTTCTTTCGTTTGTCGCTTTTGGGGACAGGCGTTAAAACCACATAGTTGTTCGTTTTTGGGACAGGCCTTGGATTAACATAGTTATTCGTTTTTAGGATAGTCCTTACTCTTATCAAAATAATTATCTCTATAAACTGCTTTTAAAATTATAACATATAATTTTAAAATGTATATACAATATTAAATTTTTTAACTAAAATATATTATCTTGTTTTTCGGAAAATACTTAACAAGTAATTCTTTAATATATCCTTCCGCTTCCTTTCGTACATCTTGCTTGTACGTATATTTTCCCTTTCCTCTTCCAGTCATCAATTCTTCATTATATAAATTAATTGCACTAGGAAAAGCCTCTTCATTTATTTTCCTATGGATATAGCTATATGTCATAAGTATTACTTCAAAAAACACATCTTGCTTTACTTTATCGCTCAAGCTTTGAGCTAAGTAAATAATTAATTCTTCATATAGTTTTTTCCAATCATCAACCAAAATTACTGGTGCAATTAAAATCCCTACTTTATAGCCAGCTTCTTTTAATTTATTTATTGCCTCTACTCTCTGTTCTAATTGTGATGTTCCCATCTCTACCTTTTGAATTATCTCTTTTGGATTTACACTCATTCTAATGATAACCTTTTCTTTACCTTCCAAATCCAATATATCATCTACCATATCAAATTTAGTTGGAAATGTGATAAATCCTTTCTCAGCCTTTTTAAAATTTTCGATTGTCCATTTTAAATTTCCTGTTATTGAATTCTCTAGAATTAAATCACTATTACTTCCAATCTCAAACACTAATTCTTCGTTGCTTTCGTTCGCAGTTTTTATAATCTTCTCTAGCATTTCTTCTCTATTTACAAATAGTCTAAGATAAGCACATTTGTTATAATTACAAACTAAGTAACAGTACAAGCACATTGCGGTGCATCCAGAAGATGTATATGGTACTAAATAATTTGAAATTTTATTATTAGGCACAAATTTATGTGTCTTCCTTATTCCTATTATTAAATTTCTTTTCATTCTAGGAAATTCTTTATTATCCTTTTTTCTCATCTCTTCAATATTGTTATGATTTTCAATCAAGTATTGTGCTACATCTTTATATTTTTCTAGCAATTGCTTACCTAGTTCATATTCTTTTGCCCTTTCTTCATAATATATTGCATCTGGAACAAATTCTCTCATTTTCAGCCCTCGCTTTTATATATTTAGGTTTTTATATAAAAATACCTATAAAACATATATTTTTATTATTTACACCTCTTTTTAATTTATTCATTTTTACCAATTTTCCTATTATATACATACCCCTAAAAGCATGATACTAAAGTTCATCTATCGTTTGTATTACCACTTCTTGAAGGTCTGTCCCAGAAACGAACAACTATGTGGTTTTAACGCCTGTCCCCAAAAGCGACAAATCATAAATTTTAATTAAGTGAATAATAATTATAAGGTGGATTTTATGAGATTTATTATTTTGTCATTAAAGAGGAATATTTTGCCTTTCACTTTTGTTGTTATTGCGATATTTTTAGTTATTTTTTCTCGTTCTAATCTTACTGCAGCTACAAATGGGCTTACATTATGGGCTACATGTGTTGTTCCTTCTCTATTTCCGTTTTTTGTAATAACCAATTTATTATCTCGTACTAAGGTGGTAGATTTTGTAGGAAAACTTTTAGATAAATGTATGAGACCTATTTTTAATGTGCCAGGAATTGGTGGTTTTGCTTTTGTAATGGGTTTAATTAGTGGTTATCCTGTTGGTGCAAAAATTGTTTCTGATTTTAGAGAAAATGGATCTATTACTAAAGACGAAGGTGAAAGAATGCTCGCCTTTACTAATAATTCTGGTCCTCTTTTTATTATAAGTAGCGTAGGAATAAGCCTTTTCGGTGACACGAAAACAGGACTCTTATTACTTAGCACTCATATTCTTTCTTGCATTACAGTTGGAATTATATTAGGCAAATTTTCTAAGAAATCTGATGAAGAGTATAGAAGGAACATGCATACACATACGAAAAATGGTAACAACCTAAATTCTTCTAAAACTGTGACTTTTAAAAATTTAGGAGAAGTATTAGGAAGTAGTATTAATAACAGTATTTCTACTATTCTCATGATTGGCGGATTTGTTGTAATTTTTTCTGTTATTATCTCCATATTGAACCAAACTCATGCACTAGATATTTTTGCTAAATTTTTAAATCCGTTTTTATCGACGATTGGTTTTGATTTAGAGTTTGCTAAACCTCTTCTATCTGGAATTATTGAACTTACAAATGGTGTAAAACAAGTGGCTGGAGTCTCAATAAAAGCAATATCTCAAAATGTTGTATTATGTGCGTTTCTTTTAGGTTTTGGTGGATTTTCTGTTTTGCTTCAAGTTTTTAGTATTGTAGCTAAAACAGATTTATCAATGAAAAAGTATTTTATAGGGAAATTTATGCAAGGAATTATTGCGGCAATTTATACCTTTTTGGCTTTAAAACTTATACCTTTTTTAAATTTAGATATTGTAGAAACCTCTAATTTATCTACAAGTAACATTTCTAGTTTTTTAAGCATGAATAATCCGATATATTCTTTCTTCTATGACTTTGGTATTTTTGTTATTTTTGTAATATTAATTTTCGTAACTTTTAATCTTTTTAACAGATTGTACAATAGTCATAAAGTTTGAACTTAGGAATATATTTATTGTATGAAATATAACTATTAAGAATATTTAGATATATATGGGAGTGATTAGTTTATGGAAAGAGATAATATGAATAATTTTTATGGAATGCCACCATATAATTATGATAATAATTTTGATCCAAATATGGGGGATAATCCAATGTTTAACCCTATTGCACAATATGAGCAGGCATACATGTATTATAGGTATTTGACTCAACAATTGGAATATAAAATAAAGTGTAAAGAATATGATAAACTATGTAATACCTCTGGTAGGAGTGAAAGCGGAAGGAGTTCAAGAGAATAGTAATACTTACAAGAGCACACAAAAAAACCAAGCTACTTTAAACAGTAGCTTAGTTTTAATTTTGGTAGCGAGAGGGAGATTCGAACTCTCGACCCACTGGGTATGAACCAGTTGCTCTAGCCAACTGAGCTATCTCGCCATATATT
>CALXWU010000009.1 GCA_944392505.1 uncultured Clostridia bacterium
TTTTGGTAGTTTTACTACCGCTTTATTGGTTTCTCAAAGTTTATTGTTTACTTTTCAATGTGCTTTTATTTCCCTCAATCGACTAAGTCGACGACAAAGATTATTTTAGCATAATTGATTGCTCAATGTCAATAGTTTTTTAAAACTTTTTTAAGAAAATTTTTATGCTAATTTACTTCTTAATTATATACCCTAATTTTACCTTTAGAGTGATAAAAATTAGCTTCGCAAGAAGCTATATTTAATGATACCACCTTAAATCAATTAAGTCAATATTTTTTGTTCAAAAAGTTGAAGAAATTTATGCCAGCTCGTCAAAGCCGAGTGAGACCATCTTTTCTGTTAATCTGTTTTCAAAAATGCTTAACCATTCATTAATAAAATTCGAGAACATTTCTGGTGCATAGTTATTTGCAATTGCTGTATTAGAAGAAGTCAATTCTTCTATTTCTTCCACTTGATCTACTCTATATATATTATTTTCATATGTGATGGTTACCACTTCTTTTTTGGTATCCACTACTGTATTGAAAATTAATGTATATGAGTTATTTATATTATCATTTTGAACATTACTCATATTGATTGTCAAGCAAATATTCTCTTCAATATTATTAATATTGGGAATAACTTTAATTTCATTTGTTGTCATTGTGTTGGATTCACTTTTGATTATTTGTATCCTTGTTGTATTGATCTCATTTCCTCCAATTTCAGCAGCTTCATTTAAATCAATAATATCTTCTGAATTTTCTTCTGTACTTGTATCATTTATTAATATATTATAATCAATTTTATTTTCAATTTCATTTTGTATATTAGAATTACTAATATCTATGGTTAGCGTTTCTATGCTCTCCACTTTATCGTATAAAATTTCAAATTGTTCTCCTATATTTATATTAGTTCTTATCAAACTTCCATCATATTCATACAATGTAATATCTAAACCTTTTTCTATCGTTATTTCTGACAAACTTGCAATCCATTCTTCTATTCTTGAAGACAAATTTGCTGTATCTGTATATTCTGTTCCTACGCCAAATGTTGACAATTTACCACTAACTAATATCAATGTCTCTGTGTCTGCTTTTAAGGTATTAGCACAATCTATTAAAATATTTTTTAATTTTTCTCCTGAAATGCTTATTGTATATGTAGTTACATCATATGTATATACATTAGAATTATATTCTGAAAAATCTATTGTTATTTGTTCATTATCTTTTATATACTCATCTTTATCTATATTGTTTTTTATAATAGGTAAATAAGTATCTATCAAATGTTGTTTTTGCTCTTCTGTAAGTTTCAATGACTCAAAATATTTCTGAATATCAATACTATCAGGAAAATTTTCTGCATTTGTTATACCATAATTTTCAGCTAGCTGTTTTAACCCCGCATTTTGAATTCCTACATAATTAGGAAAAACTTCATCACATCTAATGGCATAAATGTCTCCACTACGTGCAATTGAAACTTGAAATAAATCTAATTCACCATTTTTCAATATTGCATTTGTATAGTTTCTATCATTTATTGCATCATGCCTAGAATTAATAGTAATATTAAATTGTTTTAAATTTCCCTCACCTTGTTCAAGAGTGAAAAATAAATTTCCATTGGCTTCAAAGGAATTATTTTGCTTAAAAGTATTTTGCTCTGATTGTTTGCCATTACTTGCAATATCTATTATACTTTCGTTTTGTGCAAAATATTTCCAGAACAGCTCCTCATTTGATTTAAATAAATCTGTAGTAAAATATAGTATTGTTAAGGTTATTATTATAACTATTAATATAATAATTGGAACTAGGATCACTATAATTTTTTTATTCATTATTTTTAATTTCCTCCTTTTAGTTATATTCCCCTTTGTTTTACCACTTCATACATTACAATTCCAGCAGATACAGAAGCATTTAAGGAAGTTATTTTGCCTCGCATTGGAATTTTTATTAAAAAATCACAATTTTCTTTTACTAACTTGCTCATTCCAAATCCTTCACTACCGATTACAATTCCCACTCCTGATGTAAAATCTTCCTCAAAATAGAATTTATCTGAATTCATATCTGTTCCATAAATCCATACATCATTTTCTTTTAAATACTTTATTGCATCATTTATATTGTTTACCCTTGCAATTTTCATATACTCTACTGCTCCAGCAGAAACTTTTGCAACTGTACTATTTACCCCAACAGCTCTTCTCTTAGGTATAATTATCCCATGTACTCCTGCTGTTTCCGCAGTTCGAATAATAGAACCTAAATTGTGAGGATCTTCTAGCCCATCTAGTATTAAAATAAATGGTTTTTCTTTTTTGCTTTTTGCCAATTCTATAATATCTTCTATTTCGCAATAATTAAATGGCGGAACAATAGCAATGACTCCTTGGTTATTTTCAGTTTGAGCCATCTGATTTAACTTAGCCTTACTAACTTCATTAATTATAACTTTTTTTTGTTTTGCTAAAGCAATAATCTTATTAATTGAACCATGCTTTTCTCCATCTGAAATGTATATTTTATTTATATCCCTGTCAGATTCCAAAAGTTCAAGAACTGCATTTCTTCCTTCTACTTGATCACTATATTCGTTTTCTGCATCATTTTCAATTTTTCTATTATATTTTTCATCCTTTTTCAAGGCAATTACTCCTCTCTTCTTTTTGCATTATTACTTGATTTTTTCTTTTTATTACAATTTCACTTTTCTATTATGGTTCACAGTTTGCCTACTATTAGATATAGACAACTAAGCCATAAATAATTTAGTATATAGAATTGTCTCTACTCTTCGTCTAACTTAAGAACACTTAAAAATGCTTCTTGTGGAATTTCTACATTGCCTATCTGTCTCATTTTCTTTTTACCACGTTTTTGTTTTTCTAACAACTTCTTTTTTCTAGTAATGTCTCCCCCATAACATTTCGCCAAAACATCTTTCCTTAGTGCAGATATTGTTTCTCTTGCAATAACTTTTCCCCCAATAACTGCTTGAATTGGAATTACGAATAGTTGTCTTGGAATTACAGTTTTTAACTTCTCAACCATTTTTCTGCCACGTTCATAACTGTTATCTTTATGAACTATGAAGGATAAAGCATCAACAGCTTGTCCATTTACATGAATATCTAGTTTTACTAAATCAGCTCTTTTATACTCTTTAAATTCATAATCAAAAGAAGCATAGCCCTTCGTTCTTGATTTAAGCTGGTCGAAAAAGTCATATATTATCTCATTTAGAGGAAGTTCATACATTAGAGTTACTCTGTTTTCATCTAAATATTTCATGTCTATATATATTCCACGTCTATTTTGGCATATTTCCATTATATTACCAACAAACTCTTTTGGAGTTAAGATTTCAGCCGTAACCATTGGTTCTTCCATATAGGAAATTTCACTGGTAGGTGGAAGATCTGAAGGATTATATAGTTCTATTACTTCTCCATCTGTTTTATGCACTTTATATATAACTGAAGGAGATGTAGTTATCAAACTTAGGTCAAATTCCCTATCTAACCTTTCCTCTATAATCTCTAAATGTAATAAGCCCAAAAATCCACATCTAAATCCAAAACCTAATGCTCCAGAAGCTTCTGGTTCATATTCTAATGCTGCATCATTTAATTTTAATTTTTCCAATGCAACTTTTAAATTTTCATAATCACTACCATCCACAGGATAAATGCCACAATATACCATTGGATTTACTTTTTTGTACCCTGGTAAAGGCTCTGAAGCAGGGTTGTCTTTTAAGGTAATAGTATCGCCAACTCTAATATCGGATAAACTTTTAATACTTGCAGCAATATATCCAACTTCTCCAGCTTCCAATTTGTCTGAAGGCGAGTAGCTTCCTGGCTCAAAATATCCAACTTCTGTCACAGTAAAAGCCTTCTTATTAGACATAAGCATAATTTCATCTCCTACTTTTACTGTTCCGTCTTTTACTCTCACATATGCTATAGCTCCTTTATAGTCATTATATATTGAGTCAAATATTAAACATTTTAAAGGTGCTTTTTCATCTCCTATAGGTGCTGGTAAATCAGTTACTATTCTTTCCAAAACCTCTTCCACATTAAGACCAGTTTTTGCAGATATACAAGGTGCATCTTCAGCTGGAATTCCAATTATATCTTCAATTTCTTTTTTCACTTCATCAGGTCTGGCATTTGGCAAATCTACTTTATTTATCACTGGCAATATTTCCAAATTATTATCAATTGCTAAATACACATTAGCTAGAGTTTGAGCCTCTACTCCCTGAGTGCTATCTACTACTAAAATAGCGCCATCACATGCTGCTAAACTCCTTGACACTTCGTAGTTAAAATCTACATGCCCTGGAGTGTCTATCAAATTAAGTTCATATTCATTTCCATCTTGAGCTTTATATATCATTTTAACTGCTTGAGATTTAATTGTTATTCCTCTCTCACGTTCAATATCCATATTATCTAATACTTGGTTTTCCATTTCTCTACTAGATAATACTCCAGTCATCTCAATTAGCCTATCTGCTAATGTTGATTTACCATGATCTATATGTGCTATTATACTAAAATTTCTAATGTATTGCTTTTTATCTTGCATAAATCTCTCCCTAAATATCTATATTATAACAATCACTCCAACTATTGAAATAAATATTAATACCAACAATATTAATATTTTGTCTGAAAACAATACTTCTATTGGATCTCCTTCTGACTTTCCTTCTATATTTATATTGTATTTCATTGTGATTAGCATTAGTATAGGAACTGAAAGCATCAAGTTATTGCCAAACTTTGCTATATTACTAGCATCAACGCACCACATTGAATAAAATACAATCATAAGTGTTAAAAACATATACATATTTTTGTCTAAAAATTCTTGGTTATAGAATTTTAAAACCTCTCTTGTATCAGTTCCTGCTTGTAATTCATTTCTTCTCTTTCCTAAAGCCAAATAGAAAGATAAAGATATAATTGTTAAATACAACCAATTTGAAACTTCTACATTAATTATTGATGCTCCATAAACAACTCTTAAAACAAAACCTAAAACTAAACAAACCACATCTATTATTGGGACATTTTTAAAGAACATACTATATAAAATATTTAGTACCAAATAAACTAATAGAATTATGATACTGTATACATTAGCTTTAATTAGAAGGTTCCCAATAATCACTATGAGAGCTATAAACATCAATAATACATATGCTTCTTTTTTCGTTACTGCTCCAGAAGCAAGTGGTCTTTTACACTTTCTTGGATGTTTTCTATCTTTCTCTATATCTCTTAAATCATTAATAATATACACCATTGAACAAACTAGTGAAAAAAGTATAAAACTTATAGCGGTTTTAATATCATTTTCTATACTGTAAAAATTCATGCTGAAAATCAATGGTACAAATATTAATAGGTTTTTTAAATAGTGTTTAATTCGCATTAATTTTAAATATGATAATATCTTCATTTTTTACTCCCTCTATTTCTCTGAAAGTATTTATACCATATTTTCATAATATTTTCAATTGTTTATTTTATTATTTCTAATTACTGTATTAAATAAACAACCTATATTTTCTCAATTTTATAACTTTTTTCCATTCTTTCCATTGAAAATACTATGCATAATATGTTAAAATAGTAAAAGTTTTACAATTAGAAGAGAAAGGGTTGATTTTATGTCGAAAATTTATGAAGAATTAATGGAAAGAGGTTATATTGAACAAGTCACACATGAAGAATTAAAAGATGTTCTAGATAATAGCCAGATTCCATTTTATATAGGTTTTGATCCAACAGCAGATAGTTTACATGTTGGGCATTTCGTATCAATGATGGTAGCAGGAAATATGCAAAGGGCTGGACATAAGCCTATTATACTAATTGGCGGAGGTACAGCAACCATTGGCGATCCTTCTGGTAAAACAGATATGAGAAGAATGATGTCAAGAGAGGAAATAGACCATAATGTTGAATGCTTTAAAAAACAACTTTCTAAGTTTATAAGTTTTGAAGGAGATAATGGTGCAATTATTGTAAATAATGCAGATTGGCTTTTAAAATTAAATTTCGTAGAGTTTATGCGTGATATTGGTTCATTATTCTCTGTAAATAAAATGCTTGCAGCAGAATGCTATAAACAAAGAATGGAAAGAGGATTAACTTTCTTCGAATTAGGATATATGTTAATGCAATCATATGACTTTTTACATTTATATAACACTTATGGTTGTAAACTTCAAATGGGTGGAAATGATCAATGGTCTAACATCCTAGGAGGAGTTGATTTAATTAGAAGAGTGGGACATTCTGATTCATATGGTTTAACCTTCAAACTTCTTACTACTAAGGAAGGTAAAAAAATGGGAAAAACAGAAAAAGGTGCTTTATGGTTAGATGCAGAAAAAACCTCTCCATATGAATTTTATCAATATTGGAGAAATATTGATGACGCAGATGTTAAGACTGTTTTATCACTCCTTACTTTCTTACCAATGGAAGAAGTAAATAGATTATCTAACTTAAAAGATGAACAAATAAATGAAGCTAAAAAAGTAGCAGCCTTTGAAATAACTAAATTAATTCATGGAGAAGCAGAAGCTAAAAAAGCAGAAGCAGCAGCTATGGCTCTATTTGAAGGAAATGGTTCACTTGAAAATATGCCTACTTCAAAAGTAGACAAAAACATTTCTATATTAGATGCAATTATCACAGCTGGTATGGCTCCTTCAAAAGGACAAGCAAGAACATTAATCTCTCAAGGTGGAATTACTTTAAATGATAACAAAATTGAAGATGTAAATTATATTTTATCAGAAAAAGATTTTAAAGATGGATTTGCAATTTTAAGAAAAGGCAAGAAAGTTTATCACAAATTGGAATTATAATTTTTAAAGGACCAATTGGGGCTCTCCCATTTGGTCCTTTACTTTGCTATTATTCTGTTGATCTACTCGGCAAAAATCTTTTATTTGATTTTTTTTCTTTTATGAAATCAAATATTTTACAAATTGTAATAGAGATAATTAATCCATAGGTTATTTGAATAGTTTTTAACATAATTCCATTTCCAATCTTTTGGACAATTGGTAAAAAAATCCATAGTGTTGAAAATATCAATGAGTGAATTCCATATATTATTAGAGAATTCTTTCCTATATAAGCAAGTATTTTATTATTATTACCTTTCGTGATTGAATAAAAGAAATATATTGAGCATATAGCTCCTACATAGTATATCGCGCTATTTATTTCACTGATATTTCCTCCATTAACTTGTGAAATTAATATACCAATAACTAGACAAACATATGCTACCAAATCTGGCAAATTTTGCTTTTTTATATATTTATTGAATAAATATCCTAATCCCATAAATGCAAGTCCTGCTGGAAGTACATTTATGTGTAAAGCAGGTCTCCCTGGAATTAAGTTTTGAAATGGAACAGTTATTGCAATGAATAATACTACAAATATAGGTAAAAATTTTTCTACTTTTTTATTTCTTACTAGGAGGTCAAATATTATAGCTGTGACAAAATATAATGGTAAATACCATAATGGGAAATTTCCACAAGGTATTTGATCCAAATATCCTCCAGATAAAAAGTATGCTTTTAAAATATCCTCTATATTAGTAGGTTTTGCAAATAACTGATTATTCTGTATATATGATGTAACTGTTTCAGTAAATAAAATTGATATAGTAAGTAATATAAAATATGGGACTAGTATGCGTTTTGCTTGTTTTTTTATGTTTGCCAGTACACTTACATTACTTCCATTTCTATATTTCAAATATCCTGAAATAAAGAAAAAAAGAGGCATATGAAATGAATAAATATATATAAATAAATCTCCAAAATTATTTTCTCCAATCAAATGTCCTAACATAACTAGTATAACTCCTATGCCTTTAAGCACATCAATACCTATTTCTCGCCCTTCTTCATTTGCTTTCTCCATTTTTCCCCAATTCCTTTCATGAAAAATAATTTTCTCAGTATCTAGTTCTAGTATAATGACAAATTTTTATTTAAATTTTTTTAATACTCTCTTTATATTTTTTGATGGCATCATCAATACTTCCATCAAACTTTAACTTACCTTTTTCCATAACTATTCCTCTTGAGCAAAACTCTTTTGCCATTGCAGATGAGTGAGTCACAAACAAAAGGGTAACTTCATCTTTACTAACAATTTCATTAACTTTTTTTGTACATTTATTTTTAAACTCTTCGTCTCCAACACTTAAAGCTTCATCTACTATTAAAATTTCTGGTCTTATATTTACATTAATAGAGAATCCAAGTCTAGCCTTCATTCCGCTAGAATATGTCCTAACCGGCTGATCTATATATTCTGCGATTTCAGCGAAATCAATTATTGTTTGCTCTAATTCTCTTACTTCTGCATCTTTTAGTCCCAACAATTGACCTTTTAAATATATGTTCTCTCTTCCAGTAAATTCAGGATCAAATCCAGATGTAAGTTCTAGTAAAGCGCTAACTCTTCCCTTTACCTCTATTTTACCTTCTGTAGGAAAGCAAACTCCTGTTATCATTTTAAGTATTGTGGATTTTCCAGCACCATTCTTACCAAATAAAGCAACCGCTTCCCCTCTTTTTACTTCAAAAGATACATCATCAACTGCTTTTTTCTCATTGTATTTTATCTTTTTACAGAAAGTATATAATAATCTTCTTTTTTCACTTTTGAACAATTTATACTTCTTAGTAACATGTTCAAACTTTATTACAACATCACTCATCTTTATCTAATTCTCTCCTAAATCGTATTTTTCAACCTTATCTCATTCCAATTATTTGCTAATCTAGTTCAAAACGTCAGGAATCTCCTTCCTAAGTCTCTTATACGTCCATACCGCTAATATTAACATTACTAATGTTATAACAGCAAAATACATCAATCTTTTAGGTTGCTCCCAAAACCAAGTTTGATGAATAAAACAATTTCTATATCCTTCTACTAAAAAAGTAACAGGATTAATCATTAAAAATGATTTAAGCCATGGTATTGATATTGTATTTATATTCCAAACAATTCCAGATAACCAGAATATCGCTGTTACAAAAGATTTTACTAGATTTGCAAAATCTTTACTCATTGATGCTAATAATCCTGATAATAAAGAAAATACTGTAAAAAATATCAAGTTAAGTAACATATAAAATGGTAATTGTAACATATATATTGTTGGCATTCTTCCCATTAATACAAATATTCCTATTGTAATTGTTATTAAAAGTATGTGTACTATAAATTTTGAAATACTTACAAATGTTGGTATGGTTGAAATTGGAAATTTCATTTTTGTAACCAAATAGCTATACTTTCTTATTGAATCTGTTCCACTTGTAATCATGTTGTTCATATAAAACCATGGAATAAGACCTGCTATTAGCCATAGGAAAAAGGGGAAGCCATTTACATCTTTCCCTGCTCTTAATCCTATTTCAAAGGCGAACCAATAAACAAATATTGTTACTGCTGGCTTAATAATTGCCCACGCCCATCCTAGTGCTGCTCCTCTATATGTTTTTTTTAAGTCTGAAATAGAAAGTTTAAATATCTGCTGTCTATATTGCCAGTGATCTTTTAATATTTCTATAAATGTACTCATTAGTATGCTTCTCCTTTATTTGTTCCTAATACTTGCTGAAAAGTTTCTGAAATAACTTTTCCTTTTGAAATAGCTTCTTCTACATTTGATTTTGAAGGTTCTGGCAATTGATCTCCAGCTCCTGTAGGCTCTTGCAAGCCCAAATCTTGCTTTATTTTAGTGGTAGAAATTCCTTCAGTTCTATCTAAATAAACTACTTCACAATAATCTTTTAAATAATCAAATCTGTCACTTCCAGCCCAATCGCTTCCCATCACTACTGTATCTATTTCATATTTTTGGACATCTGAAATTTTCTGTTCCCAACAGGTTTCTGGTATTACTAAATCTACATATCTTATAGCCTCAAGCATTTTTTTTCTTGTTTCATAATTATGATATGCCTTTTTACCTTTACCTGCATTAAATTCATCTGTTGAAAGAGCTACAACTAAGTAGTCTCCTAAAGCTTTTGCTCTTTGTAGTAATCTGATATGTCCATAATGTAGTAAATCAAATGTTCCATAAGTTAAGATCCTTTTCATGTTTCATCTCATTCCTTCCTTGAAGTATAATTGCTATACATAGTTATACCACTATTTTAATTATTTTACAAATTTAAATACTTCTTTCTTTAATTTCTTTATTAGCTTTCATCCCTGTTTTATATTGATTATATTGCTCTAGTAAGCTATTTATCTCCACTCCATCTATCTGTTCCATTAGTTCCAATCTATTTTCATTTAATTGTGTAGCTGATTTATGATTAGCTCTATAAGCATCCTTTAAATTAGACTTATGATATTCTAAGTTGTCACTTACATTATTAAATAACTCCTTGCCTTTTTTGGTATTTATTTTAATTAATGAAATACCATTTTTTTCTTTTCTTGCAAATTCTGGCATTATTTTTTCTATACCCCAAAAATCTCCTATAGCTATGTCTGACACATCATTTGCTCCAGCAAATTCGCAGTTATAGCAAGCTGGCCTTAATATGTTATTATTTGCAAATGCTCTATTTAAGTTATTGTATTTTCCAAGTTCTGTTACTTCTTGTCCATTTTCAAATTTTACTCTTATTGTTCCACCTTTTCCTGTTCCCCAACCATTGGCTTTATCTCTAAATTTAAAATCTACTACTTTAGATTTATATTTTTCTTCCAAGTATTTTATATACAATCTAAATACTTTTGGTGATGGGACTCCGTGGCAAAGAATCTCTACTGAATATAGGTTATCATATTCCTTATTCAAATAAGTTTTTAAGGCTTTTACTTGACATGGGTTCCCTGTAAATAATACCAATTTTCCTTTTTCTAGTTTATCCTTAATTTCTTTTCTCACATTATTTATATTTGCAGCTACATATTTTGAGCCTCGAAACTTTTCACAGTCTTTTTCATTATCTGAGATTTTATATTGTACTACCATATTATCGTCATATTCTACACCTACAACTACTCCTTTTTTAGAAAGTACATATTTGTATAGTGCTGTAAAGATTCCCCCTGAAGTACTATTCTTTAGAACCTCTTCATTTTTATATGCTGCAGCATAAATTAGTGGAAAATCTTTATTCTTCTCTTTTTCTATCTTTTTCCTGTAAATACAATTTTTCTCACATAATCCACACTTAATACATTTATCTTTATCTATTCTAGGATATTTAAATCCTTCTTCATCTTCAACCATTTCAATTGCTTGCACAGGGCATATATCCTTACACAATTCGCACCCATAACAGTTAAATTTATTTTTTGTTTTAAAATAGTTCTCATCATGTTTGTCTGGTAGTTCTCCATAAATTGCATTATTTAAAAATTGGGCAGAAGCTTTTCTCGCTTCCAGTAATCTTTTCTTTACATCTTTATAATCTATTTTTAAAGTTTCTAGTTTTGGCATTATTCTAACATCTTCTACTAGATGATTAGAAAGACCCACCATATCTAGAAGTTCTTTCATTCTACCTGGTCTTGTTGCATGAGGAATTGTTATAAAATCCTTTTCATAAATTAAAGAAAATACTGTTGTATGGAAGGAATTTGTAACTACATATTTTGCATTTTCTATCACACTAATAAATTCTTCTGGTCTTCCATTAAATAAATAATCCAATTCATTTTCAAAAGTTCCCTTTTGTCTATTATGCACTACAGGAATTCCGAGTGTCATTGACAACTTGTCTGCAACTTCATATGTCTTTTCGTCATTTCCTATGTAATGTACATATATGTAATCTTTTCCCTTATATTTAGTTTCTTGTTTAAGAGCATCATACACTTTCTTATCTAGTAATAAAGTAGGATCTATAACCCTGGTAATTGGCTTATCTGTTAGGTCTTTTAATATGCCTTTCATTTCTTCTTCTCTAATAGAAATAAAATCAAAATTTTGTAAATATCTTTTATAAAATACTACATATTTTTCATCAATTGAGTTACTGCCCAAGCTTGCTGCATATGAAATCCTTCTAGCAGCTTTTTTACCAAATTCCAAAAAATATGCTGGTTTAAATCCCTTAGTTAATTCTGTATTCCAAATTTGGTCTGAACCTGCTATTAAAATATCATATTGTAAAAGAGCATTTTGAATATCTTTTAGAGTTTTATAAGGTTTTGTTGTGTTTAAAACTTGGTTTATAAAATATTCAAAATTATTTCTTTTTTCAATTCTCCATCTTTCTGTCAAGTTTACTTTTAAAATTTTGTAAACTTTTTTTATTCCTCTTATAGGTTTTGGAGCTTTTCTTTTTACATTATAAATTTTATAAACATTGTCAATTTCTTTTGGTCTGTAGTTTATTACATGTGCCTCTATGCCAAGACTTTTTAAATATTCTTGCATGGCATAAACCTGTAAAACCGCCCCATAATTATGTGCACTACTAAAAGTTACAATTCCTGCCTTCATTTTGTATTCATCCTTTCAATTTTGTTAATATTCACTGCTTACTATTTAAAAATATTTTCATATTCTTCTTTTATTTTTTTGTTATATTCTTCTGCATCAAAATTCATACACTTAATTTTTCCTGCCATAAAGTCGTTCATTCCCTTTAGTAAGCCTTCCTCACTATTTTCTACTAATGTACCACCATATTTTTGCATAAAGCCTCTAGGTCCTTTAACATCTGTAGATATACATGGAACTTTTAAAGTATCTGCTTCCAATAATGCTAATCCCAATGCCTCATAAAATGATGACAATATGAATAAATCACATTTTTTCAATATTGGAAATGGATTATCTATACTTTTTATTAATATTACATTATATCTACAAGATAAATGCTTGATATGTTCATGTATTTCTTCATACATTTTTCCATATCCACCAATTATGATTAATAATGAATTGTTATTTTCTTTATAGAACTTTTCAAAAGCATCAATTAACCTTTTCTGTCCTTTTTCGTGTGAAAATCTTCCTATGTTGATGAATTTAGTATAATCCATATCTAAAAGTTTTTTCAAAATCTTTTCACTTACATTTGATACAGTTTGCTCATCAAATTTTATTTCTTTCTTACTCTTTTCTATAATTGTTTTATAGTCATGTGCATTATGCACAATTACGATATTATCATCTCTACCGCTTATTTTCCTTATTGAATCCACAATATCTTCTGAAACAGCAACAACTCTATCGTAATTGTTATATGCCTCTTTAAGTGTTTTATAATGATGATTTCCTTTTGTTTTACTTTCAGCTACCATATTGCTGTGTACAAATATTGCTCTTTTGGCATCAAATCTTTGTAATAAACCCGTAATTCTTTTTTCATAGCCGGTAAAATGTATCACCTTATCAAATTTAGCATTTCCAAATAATCTAATAACTTCTCTCTTATACATTCTATCAATATATTTTTTCACGAACCTGGTATTAATGTTAAGTCTGTAGAATAATACATTTGCAATAATTTCTCTATATGAGTAAATATATCCGCTAGATATTGGGAAAACATCAGCCCCTTCTGGGAGTTTTGTTACTCTCATTGGATTATATGAAATAGGTTTTTGCCTAAATGAAAATACTAGATTCTCCTTGCTTAAATCAATAACACTAACAAGTGACAATAAAGATGAGGTTATTCCATTTAACGCAAGTGTTGAACAATAAATTAAAACATTATCCTTCCCACTTTTCTTTAATTTCTCTGGTTTAACATATTTTGATTTTTTACCTTCTAATACAAAATCCACCAATGCCTTAGGTGCTTCAATATTGTCGTATGTACAGAATTTCTTTAAAAACTCTGTATCCTCATAATTTTTTGGAGTATTAATTTCATTCAATAACTCTTTTGGTGTATAAGTTTTAGGAAATGGTAGCTCCTCTAATGAATAATAAAATCCTCTTGATTTCATATATTTTTCTGCATCATATGTGTATAATACAATTTTCTTTTTTGTATTGGCAAAATCAAAAAATACACTTGAATAATCTGTTACTAAAACATCTGCAATATTTAATACTTCATAAGTTTCCATTCCTGTTGGAAAACTTTTTATATGTTTAAAATCTCCAAACTTCAAATCTTTTTGAACCAAGACATGCATTTTTACATAAAAGACTTGATCATCTCTTAAATTTTCTTCCATGTATCTCATTAGATCTATGATTTCTTTAAATTGCTCATCTTGTTTCTTTTTGGTCATTAGCCCACGCCAAGTTGGCATATATACAATTACTTGTTTTCCTTCTAATTTCAACTTTTTCCTTATATTTTTTTCTGACTCTCTATCAAAAAAAACAGCATTTCTAGGATAACCTGCATTTAAAATAGTTCCCTGGTATAATTCTTTAAGCCCATAAGAACTAAGCATCTTATCTTTCATCTCATCATTTGGATATACTAGATAATCTGCAAACATAAAATTTCTTTTTACATTTCCTATAGCATATCTTCTATTAACAACATCTTTTCCCATTTGCTTTAGAGGTGTTCCATGCCATGTATTTGTATATACTTGCCCTTCTCTTTTGGTAAAAGCCATAGGGAAAGAAGTATCATTAAATAAATACTTACAGGTGGCCAACTTTTCAAAATATTCAAAACTATTGTGAATAACTATTTTTACATTATCTAATTCATGTTTTTTTAACAACTTACTTAATGTTTCTTCTTTTTCAGGAGTTGCAACTAGAAAGACTTGATAGCTTTTATGATTTTGAGATATTTCTTTTAAAGTATAAAACATATTTCCTGCCAAGTCTTCTCCCTGTTTTGACTCTATTAGAACATTGTTTTCTTGTATTGGTTTTTTATAGTAGTATTTTAGATAATGTCTATTCTTTATCAATGTTATTATTTTTTCTTTCAATTTTTTTAGTTTCATTCTTAGTTCCTTCCTTATGCATAAATATTTTGTTTACTACTCTTTCGCTAGCCTTTCCATCGTCTAAATAATTGTATTTTTCATTGAACTCTATGTATTTTTCATCATTTTTAATGTTGTAATTTACTGTTTTTATTGAAGCTATTAAATCCTTTTCATTTTCTACTATTTTTCCAGGTAGCTCGTCTAAATCAATGTAAAATCCGGTTTGACTCATCCCTATAATGCGCCAAATCATACATATAAAATATCATTGGTCTTTTTAAATTAGCGAAATCAAAAAACACACTTGAATAATCTGTTATTAAAAGATCAGTTATAATATATAATTCATTTATATCATCAATATCAGATACATTATATACAAAACCTTTATATTTTTCAAAATCAAAAACATTTGCTATAAAATAATGTGGTCTAAATAAAATTATATAATCTTGTCCAATTTCTTTTTGTAATCTTTCAAAATCCACTTCTTCTTTATATACATAGCCAACACCAGTTTGATGTTGGTTTGACCTATAGGTTGGTGCATATAGAATTATTTTTCTTTCATCTTTTTCTATTCCTAATTTTTGTTTTATTTTTTGTTTATCTTCTTCGGTAAAATTAAATAGAAAATCATTTCTTGGGTAGCCTTCTTCTATAATAATATTTTCTTTGCCTATTTCTTTTAAATTCCAAGCCGAAATAAATTTTTCACTTGCAAATTTAGATGGAGAAAGGAAATATGTAAATTTAGAAGCTTCTATTTTATACCTCTTTTTCATGCCTTTCATGGTATTTAAAACATTATCAAAATGTATTAAATCACAACCAAGTCTTTTAAGTGGAGTACCATGCCAGCATTGCACAAAAACTTGGTTTTTCTTAGGATATATATAGTCTGGAATTTTATAATTAAATATCCAGTATTTTGCCTTGGCTAAATACTTTTGGTATGTTTTAGAATTATGTTTTATCACTATTGTATTGTTATTGTTTTCTAATTCTTTATACTTTTCAGGATTTTTAAATGACCAAACAAACTTGTAATCCTCATAAGTCTTGTTATTACTCATATATTCATATATAGCTTTTGGACTACATGAATATGATTTACCATTAAAACAGCAAAAAATAATTGTTTTATCTTCTACTTTTTGTCCAATGGTATTTATCTTATACTTGATCTTTTTCAATAGATTAACCGTTTCCCTAATTATGTTACGTAAGGTAACGCTTTTTTTGGAAATTTCAAGTGCTACAGCTTTTATTTTATTCATTATAAAATCCTTCCGAAGTTATTAGTTATTACAATTTCTACTATCATATTTTTTGTTTTCCGACTATTTTAATATTTTACTACAAAATCGCCATTTTTTCAACCTTTTTTGAGTTTATCTATTATATAGTCTTTGATTCTTTCACTATTATCTGTATCTACAGTTTCAACATATTTCTCTCTGAATCTTGCAAGTTCCTCATAATCATAATTATCTTTTTCTATAATCTTCATTATCTCTTTTATATCTGTCCTCGTACTATTTTTCATTTCTTTTTTTAAATTTATGTTTACTCCTCTTTTTCGGCTGTATTTATTTATATCATACACATAAAAGAATAAAGGTTTATTTAATGTCGCTATTTCAAAAGCTATCGCCGAATAATCAGTTATTATATAATCTGCAAATTTAATCAAATCAAATGTACTGTATTTTTCACTTATTTTATACTCATCTTTTACTTTCGTTTGATCCAATGGATGTAGGCGTATTATTAAATTGTATTTTTCTTTATCTACAGCTTCTATTATTTTATCAATATCTATTGTTTCATTTCGTCTAAAAGTTGGAACATATAAAATATTCTTCTTTTTCTTTAATTGTGGATAATCATTTCCTAGCTCTTCTATTTTTCTTTCAATTTCATGGTTTTTTCCCAAAATATAATCTATTCTAGGCATACCATAAATTTTAATTTTTTCTATATCAGTATTAAATGCTTCAGAATATATTTCTCTTGTAGCTTTACTCGTGCAAGTAACTAAAGTATAATTCGCATGCATATTCATTATTCTGGCTATTTTGCTTGTAGTTCCTTCACCTTTATTTAAACACTGATACCCAAACTTTTTAACAGCTCCCATTGCATGCCAAATCTGTATTATCTCTGTTCCATTTTTATGTTTTAAAGCACTTATTGGAATGTTATACCCATCTACAACACATATTTTTGAGGTTGCAATATGATACATACATCTTATAATATGAAAACAATATTTGAATTTTCCCCAAATACTTTTAGGTATTTTTTTGCATAATATCTTAATTTGAAATTCAGTTTCTGCATCTTTAGCCTTTTCTAATTCTTCTTTTAATAATCTGAAATCAAGATTTATGGTATTTGATTGTCTACTTAGCATAAGAACTTTATTTTTCTGTTTTGTAAATAATTTTATGAAAAAGTACAAAAAATTCATTCCTATTTTTGCTATATGTAGAACTAATACAATTATGAAACTTTTCATTCTATTTTATTTCTCCTCTTTTTTTATACCATTCAATTGTATCTCTAATTGTTTCTTCTATATCTCTTACAGTGTATCCAAGTTCTTTTTGTGCCTTTTCTATAGAAAAATTGTGGTTAGTTCCAGTAGTATATACAGCATAAGATGTAAATAATGGCTTTTCATTTACAATTTTGTAAAAAAGCTCAGAAAATATACCTGTTATATACGCAAACCATCTGGCTATAATGAACCTAGGTGCTTTTTTACCTGTTAGCTTTTCTATAATAGCCATCAGGTCTTTAATTGTTATACTTTGGCCAGCTAAAATATAACATTCTCCTGGTCTTCCCTTTTCTGCTGCAAGTATTATTCCATTTGATACATCTCTTACATCAACAAAATTATATCCACCTTTTATACTTGCCTTCATTCTGCCATTTGCACAATCTATGATAAGTTGTCCCATATTTGATTTAATATATTCATATGGGCCAATTACGCCAGAAGGATGAACTATAATTACCTCTAAATCCTCTGAATTTGAGTTTAATATGTAATTTGTAGCTTCAGCTTTTGATTTGGCATAAGTTCCTTTTACTAATTTTGGACTGAACGCTTTAGTTTCAGTAATAACTCCTGCTTTTTCTGGTATCGCATGAACAGAGCTTGTGTATACAAGTTTTTTCACATGTGCCATTTTACAAGCAGCCACAACATTTTTGCTACCGTCAACATTAACTTCATGTACTTTTCTTTTATTTCCACTTCCAATTTCGATAATTCCTGCTAAATGAAAAACTATTTCTGCCCCTTCAAAAGCACTTACCAAGGTTTCAAGTTTTCTAACATCTCCATATACTATTTTTGTGTTTAATTCTTTTAAAATTTCAGCATCTTTTTCATTTAAAACTAGTGATGTTACCTCATAACCTTTTTTAATTAAATCTCTTACAAGCACATTTCCTATATGCCCTGTTGCTCCTGTTACTACTACTTTCATCTTACATATCACGCTCCCTGATATTCCCCTTTTATATTTATTATTACTCCTATTATTTTCTTTTTCTGCTTTGAATATGATAAGCACACTCTTCTAAAACAGCATCTGGCAACACCTTTGAGAAAAATCTTACACTTTTATTTAATATCCCCGGTATAATGATTAGCTTTCCTTTTAAAGTTTTATCAATTGCATATTTTGCTACTTTTTCACTTGGCATACTAGGCGCTTTAAACACTACATTAGCCACATTATTGAAGTTTGTATCCACTGGTCCGGGGCATAAAATACTAATTTTTACATCAGATTTTGATTTTTTTAATTCCTTATTTACCGCTCTACTTAGTCTTATAACATATGCTTTTGAAGCGTAATACGCTGCCATAAGTGGCCCTGGTTCCATTCCCGCTATAGAAGCCACATTCAAAATATGTCCTTTATTCCTTTTTATCATATCTTTCAAATATAGTTTTGTTAAAATATGCACAGCAGTTATATTTGTATTAATTAAATTTACTTCTTTTTCTAAGTCTGTTTTAGAAAATTCTCCAAATGTTCCAAATCCAGCATTATTGATTAGAAGGTCTATTTCAATATTTTTAGTATTTTCATATAACTTAATACATTCCTCTTTTTTACTTAGGTCAATTGAATAAATTAAAATTTCTTGTTTTGTTTCTAAATTTACTTTTTTAGGCTTGCTATCTTTACTATTACTGTTTTTGTCGTCTTTATTCTTTCTATTTTCTTTTTCCTCTTCTTGTCTGTACTTAGTGTATAATTCAGTTTTTAGTTCTTCCATTTTTTCCTGGTCTCTTGCCACTAATATTAAGTTATAGCCTAAAGAATACAAATATCTTGCCATATCTCTTCCTATTCCAGAAGATGCCCCTGTTACTAAAGCCCACATATTTTTTACCTTTCAATTATTTTTCATAAAATATATCATAAATTAGTATATTTATCAATATTTTGTGTTAAATATAGCAAATTATATTACTTGTGTTTTTTTGTCATATATTGTATAATATGAAATGATTTAGGGGAAGAATATGAAAATATTAATAGTAATAGACCAATTCAATAATTCTAATAATGGGACAACCATTTCTGCGAGGAGATTTGCAAAAGGATTGCAAGATGCTGGAAATGAAGTATATGTTGTAAGTACTGGAGATAAAAGGGATGAATATAAATTTAATGTAAAAGAACTCCCTTTACTTCCAGGAATATCACATATAATTAAGTCACAGGGAATGAGTTTTGCTATTCCTAATACAGAAGTTTTAGAAAAGGCTATTTCTAGTGTAGATGTGGTTCATTTTTACATGCCATTTTGGTTATCAAAATCAGGGCTTAAAATTTGTGAGAAACTAAAGGTTCCACATACTACAGCATTTCATGTTCAACCTGAAAATATCACTTATACAATAGGTCTAGGTACTAATACTAAAGTAAATGATATGATATATACACATTATAGAGATTCATTTTTTAATAGATTCACACATATACATTGTCCAAGTGAGTTTATAGCAAATGAGTTAAAAAATCATGGTTACACCGCTAAATTACATGTTATTTCAAATGGAGTAGATGAGGATTTTAAATATTATCCAAAAGAAAAACTGCCTGAATTCAAAGATAAAATAGTTATAGCAATGATTGGCAGATATTCTAATGAAAAAAGACAAGATGTTTTAATCGATGCGATTTTTAAGTCTAAGTATTTAGACAAAATCCAACTAGTTTTAGCTGGCAAAGGTCCAAAAGAAGCTAAGTATAAAAAATTAGGTGAAAAATTGCCAATTAAACCTATCATGAAATTTTATGATAAAGATAATCTAATTAAATTATTGAAATCTACCGATTTATATGTTCATAGTGCAGACGCAGAAATCGAGGCTATTTCTTGTATTGAAGCTTTTGCGTGTGGTAATGTTCCAATAATTGCCAACAGTCCTAATTCTGCAACTAAGCAGTTTGCTTTAACAAATGAAAGCTTGTTCGAAGCAGGAAACAGTGATGATTTAGCGAATAAAATTGATTTTTGGTTAGATAATATTAATTATAGAAAAGAGATGGAAATTGAATACGCAAAAAGTGCTGAAAATTATAGACTCAAAAATAGTATAAAGAAGATGGAGGAGATGTTTGAAGATGCAATTAGAGAATGTAAATAAAGAAGAAGAAAATGAAATTCCAGAAGATTCTCATGTATTACATTTTTGGCAACCTTGTAAATTTGAAATAACAGATGATTTTGATTATGTGAACGATAATTTTTTATTTAACACATTTTCAAATTTGTTATACATAATAGCTTATCCATTATTAAGCATTATAAATAAATTTTTCTTCGGCTTCAAAATAGAGGGAAAAGAAAATTTGGAGAATATTGATACTGGTAAAGTGACTGTTTCTAATCATGTACATCCAATGGATTGCACAATGATTGGTCTAGCAAATGTTCCACAAAAAACCTTCTTCACTTCTCTTGAAACTAATTTTAAAATACCAGTAGTTCGCAGAATTATAAAATTATTAAATGCAATTCCAATACCTCAAAATATACAATATACAAGAGATTTTATGGATTCAATAGATGAGCTTTTGAAAAACAAAAAAACGATACACTTCTATCCAGAAGGCTCATTATGGCCTTATCATAATAAAATCAGACATTTTAAAAATGGAGCATTTGATTTTGCAGTTAGAAATAATGTGCCTGTAGTTCCAATGGTTTTTAAATTTAATAAAGGTAAGAAGATTAATAATTTAATAAAAACTCGTACTACAATAACATTAGTTGTTCAAAAACCTATATATCCAAATAAGCTACTCGAAAAAAAGGAATCTATTTTAGATTTAAAAGAGCGAGTATATAAATCTATGTGTGATGAATTGCGTTAATTGGTGACAGGTGTTTTTGTGACAAAAGTGGTAAAAAGGAACAAGTGTTATCTCGTGCAAAAGCATATTGTAGAGCATATTGTAGAATTTAAAAACCAGAGTTGTTAGACTCTGGTTTTTCTTGACTTTACATTAGACTAATTATACTAATACAATTTTATTCGATATCAATATATTTTTTCTCTTCTATCTTTTCTTGTTTTTCTTTTGGCAAGGTTAGTTTTAATGTTCCATTTTTAAAACTTGCTTTTATGTCTTCTTCTTTAATGTTATCTCCTACATAAAAGCTTCTTGAACACTCACCAACATATCTTTCTTTGTGAACATATTTACTGTCTTTTTCATCATCTACTTCTTTATTCATTTTTGCGTGTACTGTTAAATATCCATCTGATAATTCTATTTTAATATTTTCTTTTTCATATCCTGGTAGGTCTACTTCTAGCTCATAATGATCATGTTTTTCCTTAATATCAGTCTTCATTAATTTGTTCTCACCTCTTGTGAAAAATGGATCATTAAACATTTCATCGAATAAATCAAATTCGTTTTTTCTTCTTGGTATCATCATCATAATTATCAACTTCCTTTCTTTATTTTCTATGTGTTGACACCTTAGTGTTTATGTACTTATTAAGTACATTTTCTTTTTACACATATATTATATTCCAATTTTTAGCAGAGTCAAGGGTTGAGTGCTAAAATTCACAAAAGTTTCACATTTACCTGCAAGTCTCAGGAACTGTAGGGTTACAGTAATTGGTTTTGCATGATATATCAGTTTCTATTTATAAAATCTCTAAAAAACAATCATTTTTCCATTCGTTCTAAGCCATTTATTTATTTCATCATAATCTGGTATATATTTTTTTACTAGATTATAGAAATTTTTACTGTGATTTGGATGTACCATATGGCATAGTTCATGTACCACTATCGCATCTACTTTATCCTCTGGAAGCATAATTAGCCTAGATGAGAAATGTAATATTTTTTTGCTTGGCATGCAACTTCCATATTTACTAGTCGCATCATTTACTTTAAATTGTTTATATGGGATGGATGTAATCTTACTCCAATATGGTACTTTATTTTGCAAAATTACTTCAGTATTGTTTTTTAAAATTTGTTTTATTCCTTTATCAATATAGTATTTCCTTCTCTCCTCATCTTCTTTAATGGTTTCTGGATACGATAAATTTAGTATTTTGCTGTCTCTGTCAAAATTAATATTTATTTTATTCTCCTCACATATATTAACCTTCACAACATACTTTTCGCCTTGATAAAAAAACATATCTCCCTCTTCCCATTTTTTTGTTTTGAAATCCTTATTTTTATCTATTGAAATGTACTTCTTATATATATAATCTTCATTCTCTTTTATGAAATCCATTGCTTTTTTTATGCTTATATATTTAGGCTTGCTTATGTATAACACATCAGCTTTAAAATACATTTTTAAATACTTAGAAGTCTTATAACTTCGTATAATTATTGGTATATTCTTATCTTTAATTTTTATTACTTTCTGTTCTTGCATTTTATTCTCCTTTGTCGCTTGAGGGACAGTCCCCAAAACGACAAAGTTGTCGTTTTGGGGACAGGCGTTAAAGCGAACCATACTTCGTTTTTGGGGACAGGCCTACTATGACAATTTTTTTAATTTTACTATAAAGAACCCTTCAGTTTCTCTTGATGGGATAATCTTTATTGCTTTTTTTACTTCAATATTCTCAGAAATTGGTTCTACAATATTTTTAATATTTAAATTTATTGTTTCCGTTTTTATTTTCATTTCGTTTGAATTGTCTAAAGCCCATTCTATTATATTTTCATTTTCTTCTCTATTTAATGTGCATGTTGAATACACCAAGTACCCACCTGGTTTTAATGCTTGATATGCACTTTTAAAAAGCTTCCTCTGTAATTTTGAGAGTTCGCTTACTGTTCTTTCTGACCAGCCTCTATATGTTTTAGCATCTGTACCTAAAAATCTTCCTTCACCACTACAAGGAGCATCTAACAAAACTTTATCAAAAAAATTTTCATATTTCTTTCCTATAGTTTCTCCTCTTCCGTTTAAAACTTCTACTATGTTTGCTCCTTGCTTTTCTATGTTATATCTTAGCCTTTCACATCTCAATTCATCCAACTCATTAGCTAAAATATATCCTGTATTTTTCATCATCGCAGCCATTTGAGTTGTTTTACTTCCCGGTGCAGCAGTTAAGTCTAACACTTTCTCTCCCTCTATTGGATTGAGTACTAATGGTGGAATCATACTCGATAAGCTTTGAAGGTAAATATAGCCTTCATTATATATTTCTAATTTTTGTAATTGTTTTTCGCTTATATCTTTTATTATTAATGCATCATTATACCAACTCACTCTATCAAACTTTATACCATTTTCTTTTAAAATACTCATTATTTCATGTATATTGCTTTTTAATGTATTCACTCTTAGAGTTGTGCTTCTCTCTCCGGACATACCTGATAAAATTTTATCTACAGTAAGTGGAGTAAAATTTTCATAAAGCTTTTCTATAAATTCTTTTGGTAATTTTCTTTTTACTTCTAATACGCTAAGCATTATTTCCCCTATCTATTCTATTTTCATTGTTTTACTTATATTTTAATTAACTCTATTCTGATTTTTACACATTTATCAAGGTCTGTCCCCAAAACGAACAACTATGTGGTTTTAACGCCTGTCCCCAAAAGCGACAAATTATACATAAGAATGTTCAACTTTAATTACTGCATAATACTTTTCATTTCTGTTATGTATCTCTTTTCTTACTGCTGAAACTAATTGTTCCACATCTATTTTTTCTCCAGCTGGGATAACTAAATCAAATATTAAATTTATTCTTTCTCCTCCATCTGTCATTCTAAAATCGTGTATAGAGAATTTTTCATTGATGTTTTTTACTATTTCCTCAGTTTCTTTTCTCATGTTATTTATTTCTTCATCATCAACCACTATTGGATCCATATGTATGGTTGTAATACAGCCAAATTTTGCGAAAATATCCTGTTCCATCTGATCTATAACATCATGTGCTTTAAGTATATTTGCATTAGCTGGAACTTCTGCATGGAATGATACTATTTTTCTTCCCGGTCCATAATCATGTACCATAATATCATGAATACCATTTATTTCTTTATACTGTTTAGTAAACTTTTCTATTTCTTTTACAAATTCAGGATCTGGTTTTTGTCCTAACAATATATCAATTATTTCTTTAATTGCTTTAAACCCAGTAATTAGAATAAAGATTGATACTAATAAACTAACATAGCCATCTATGGTGATTCCGGCAAATCTTGCCACAAATGCAGAAATTAAAACTGCTAATGTTGATACAGAGTCTGAAATACTATCATATGCAGTTCCTTTTATCGCTGCAGAATTAATCTTTTTGGCAATTTTTCTATAAAATATGAATAACCATAATTTTGCCAATATGGCTACTACTAGTAATATGATGGTTATATTGCTAATACTTGGTACTTCTGGATTTATAATCTTTTCTATAGAGCTTTGTAGTAATTCAAACCCTACAAGTATGATTAGTATATCAACAAAAAGTGCTGTTATATATTCCATTCTTCCATGTCCCCAAGGATGATCTGCATCCACCTTTTTTTGTGACATTTTAAATCCTATCATCGTAACTATTGAAGAGCCTGCATCCGACACATTGTTTAAACCATCTGATATGATTGACATTGAGTTTGCAATCACACCAATAATTATTTTAAAAATTGAAAGCAAAATATTTACTATAATTCCAGTTATACTTGAAAGCATAGCATATTTTTCTCTTACTTCCTGATTTTCCACATTGTCTTTGTCTTTTACAAATATTTTGATTAAAAAATTAGTCATTTTAATTCCCCTTTTTGTTTATATTCTTTAACATTTCTATTTTTCGCAATTACATAATTTTTGTTTTTGAATTTTAAATATTTATATTTCATAAAATATGTTATAGCCAATAAAAATATGCTATAACAACGTAATTGTTATTATAGCATAAAAAATATCTACTAGCAAGATAGAAACAATTTAAAAATACACTCTAAACAATTTCTCTACTATATACCACGTCTCCATCTTTTATAGTTTGTAAGACTTGTATATTTTTAACTTCTTCCTTATCTACTTCAAGAGGATTTTTATTTAAAACAATTAAATCTGCTTTTTTCCCTTCTTTAATACTTCCTTTTTCATTTTCTTCAAAATATTGATATGCTGCATTTATTGTTACTGCTTTAATAGCCTCTATTACATTTATTCTTTCTTTGTCTCCCAAAACTAATCCATTTTTAATTTTACGTGTTACGGCACACCATATGGTTTCAAACATGTTTGGCTCTAAGACTGGAGAATCTTGGTGAAAGGTAAAGGTAATATCTTTATTTAAGCTACTTCCTGCAGGGCTTATACTTTCTGCCCTTTCCAAGCCAAAATTGTTTATATGAATATCTCCCCAATGATATACATGTGATACAAAGAAGGATGGTATTATTCCCAAATCTTTAACTTTATCTAATTGATCAATCCCCAGTAATTGTCCATGAATTAATACAGGTCTAAGTTCTGCAATGTTTTTGCCGGCTCCTTCAGCCTTTTCTATCACATCAATGTATTGCTGGCTTGCTCTGTCCCCATTGCAATGAGCTAATATTTGTAAGTTGTTTTCATATGCTAAATTTATAGCAGCTTCTACATCTTCGTCTTTCATTGTTCCATAACCATAATAGCTGGCTTGAATATTTGCTGCTTGATTATTTGCTGGTAAATATGGTGTTCTCATCCATGCTGTTTTTGCTTGCGGAGAACCATCTAAAAATATTTTTATTCCACCAATTTTAAAATGATTATAATATTGTTTTAAACAATTAGGGAAAATTGCTTCCGCTTCTTGTAATATATTTTTGTCAACATATCCTACGACATCTAAATTAAGTTGCTTACTATTAACTACTTCCTGATATATATTCAATAACTCTTTTGGTAAAAATCCTTCTTGAACCGTAGTAATTCCATAAGATGCATATTTTTTCTCTGCTTTTTTAAATGCTTCTTTCAAATCATTTATTGGCGTTATAGGGACTTTTTTCAAATTTTCTATAAAAGCATTTTCTTCTAAATATCCAGTAACTTTACCATCAATCTTTTCAATTAATCCTCCCTCTGGTGAAACTGAAGCATTTGTAATTCCAAGTTCCTGTAATGCTAATGAATTCATAACTCCAGTATGTCCAGACTGATGCTGAACTACTACAGGATTTTTAGGTAATGCTTTATCTAACTCCTCTTTAGTAATATGCTTTTTTTCTATCAAATTATTATGGTCATAACCATTTGCATTAATCCATTTTCCGTCTTCTATTTGGTTGCTAATTTTATATTGCAATAGTCTGTCCTGTATTTCTTTAAAACTAGTACAAGCTTTAAGAGAAACTTGCAAGAATTCATTTGCTACAGCAGAAAAATGACTATGAGAATCTATAAAAGATGGCATCATGGTTTTGCCGTTTTAGATCTATTAGTTGTGTTCCATTATCTTTAAAATTTAAAATTTCATTTAGATTTCCTACCTTTTTTATTATACCATCTTCTATTAAAATAGCTTGCACTTCTTTATTATCTTCTAATGTTATAAAGTTTCCATTAAAATAAATCTTTTTCATGACTTTCTCCTTATTTTACTATTATTGCTAATAAATAAAATAATCATCATTGTATAAAGTAATTTTATTATCTTTTTTGTATAAATAACCTGTATCTATCATTTTTTACCGTTCCATTCATCAAAAAATTCTTGCAAGAAATCTTCTAAATATTTGTGTCTTTCCTGTGCTATTATTTTTGCAGTATCTGTATTCATTAAATTTTTTATATTTAATAATTTGTCATAAAAATGACCAATGGATGTCTTAGATCCTTTTTGCTTATACTCTTCTTCGTTGACTAACTCACTATTATTAGGATCATAAATAGGTTTTCCTGCGATATTTCCATTATAAAATTTGTGGTCATATAAATCATGCATTAAAACAATTATTGTTATTATAAATTCATCTGCTTCTTCTTTTTTATTAATTAACATTGCATTATTATAAACTCTTTGAATATGCCACCAATCATGACCTGTCGAATCATTATAACATTTATTCTTAACATATTCTTTTACTACACTTATTATTTCTTCTTTATTCATTTTTTATTCCGTTATTATTTTTTATTATATCTATATTTTCCATTTTTTCTCTTTTGCGGAGATTCTCGTAAATATTGTATCATTTACGAGAGTTTCCGGCAAGTATTCATATAAAATTTAATAAGATTATGGTTTTTTATTAAAATACTCATTATAATTTCATTACACTTAATGTTGCACACTTAATTTTTTAATTTCTTTTTAATCAAATCAATTACTACAAGCATACTAGCTCTTATTTCTACTTCATATTCGGAATTTTCTTCAATTTGTTTTTTATTATCTATAGTCTCTGATAATTCTTCTCCATATTCCAATATTCCTAATCCCCTCATTACTTGTGGAATCTTGTAATCAGCACACCCAACAAGATTAGAATAGTCTACTTTTATAAATTCTTTTAGCTCTCTTACATGTAATATATCAGAAGTTAATAATTGTGCTAATTTATAAAAATATATTGTCTTTTCTCTGTATTTTCTTTCATCCTTAAAATTAGGAAAATATTTTATTATTATATTAAATAACTCCCTACCTTTCAATATTTTTCTAAATTCATCTCTAGTTATATTAGAAAAATCAGTAGTATTTTTCTCTCTTACATATTTTAATATAGCATACAATAAAGCTATAGAACCATCTTCTTTTCCATTAGGAGTATCTATCGCCCACTTAGGATTCCCCCAAAACGAAAAATCTATAGCTTCATATACTAACAAAAAATTTATTATGGTATCTACTGGTAATTCTAATAAATTGTATGGTGAAAAACTTAACCAATGTTTTGGTTTAATTTCTTTTATTTGATTTATACATTCATCTATCTTTTTTTCATTTATTTTGACTGATTTAGAGTTTTCTGTTACATATTTACAACTTGTTATTATTTTATCTAGCATATTTTGTCTCCTATTATAGAATTCTGTTTACTTCGTTATAAACTAATTTTATATTTAGTTTTTTATTTATTTTTTATAAATTTTATTCAATTTTATCGTTTTTTAAGTCTTTTTTAGGTGCTTTTTTGAGTAGCTAGAAGCATCTTATTTTTCTCTATTTTTCAATAGTTTCCTTTAATTGTAGCACCACTACACACTCGACATGCAATATTTGCTTATAAAAAACATCTACTCTTGCCTTGTGTGTTGCTAAAAGACATCTGTTCTACTTATACTTAATTATATTTACTTCAAACATTAAATCAAATTTATATTTTATTTCCTTTGGAATAATGACATCTCCCGTTGTTATATCTAATTTCATAGGCACAACTAACTTATCAAATTTAGCATATAAAGATACTCTATATCCACCATATTCATCTTCTTGTCTTATTTCTTTTATTCCTCTAGATTCAAAAGTGACCCCATCATTTAAATCTATCTTAATTATATTATCTAAAATATTTTCAAGCTTATCTTTTTCTAAACCAAAACCTTTTATTGTTGCATCCATATCTAGTGTATTTCTCATATCTATCCCAACAATAGCTGTTATTAACATTCCGCCTTTTAATATAAATTTATATTTATACTCTGATACAGAAATTCTTTCTAATAATCTTTCTAACATATAGTTTTGTAAAATAATATTTTCATTCACTACTACTTTAGATGACATATTTTTTATCCATGCTTTTAGTTGTGCTCTATTTTTAGCTATCATAGTAAAACCTCCAGATATTTTCTTAGTTCATCTTCAATATTAAATAATTTTGCATATTTATGTAATTTAATAGAATTTCTATCTTTTCTCTCAGCATATCTTTTCATTGCATCTGTAAATAAAGCTATTTCAATTTTCTTTTTATTCCTTATAATATCGCATATTGTTCTTTCTAAATCATAAACTTTTACTTTATTCCCATAGGACGTCTTCATTTCTATGATTCCAATTTCATATAGTTCATCTTTTAAATAAAAAAATTGATAATTCTTATTTTTAATTAATTTGTTATTATAATTAGTAGGCACAGTTAATTGAAGCTTTATTGGAGTTCTATCACATAGATCGTGAAAATATAAAGCTGTTTCATGCGAGAATATTCCTTTTTTACAGATAGCTTGTGTTATAAAATATGTATCTTCTAACGTATCTACACTTATATAAACACCTCTTGCGACTCTTTCAATTATTCCTCTTTCAATCATTCTTGTTAGAATTCTACTGTTAATGCCTATTTGTTCAACTTCTTGTGTAGTAATAATTCCATTTCTCTTATTTAATAATTTTTCAATTTTTTTAATACTATCCATTTCTATTTTCTCCTTTGTCGGAAATCTTCGTAAATATTATATCATCTACGAAGATTTCCGACAAGCATTTTTTATAAATTTTTCAAAAAAATAAAGCACTTATCAAAGCACTTTATTTAGAATTGACCATTTTTTATAACTTCTTCAATTCAATCATTGCCACGCATTCCACATGACTCGTATAAGGGAACATATCTATTGGTTGAATCTCTTTTATATCATATTTTTCTTCGAGCATTTTTAGATCTCTTACCATGGTAGCTGGATTGCAACTTATATACACAAGTTTTTTTAATTCTAACTCATTAAGTTTATTTATTGTTGTATTATCTAAACCTCTTCTTGGCGGATCTACTATTACTGCATTAGGTATTATTTTCTTTTCATCAATTAATACTTTAAAAGCTTTTTCTACATCTCCTACCATAAATTCTATGTTATTAACATTATTAATCTTCGCGTTCTCTTTTGCCGCTCCTACCGCTTCTTCCACAATCTCAATACCATATACTTTTTTTACTTTATTTGATGCAAATATCCCTATGGTTCCTATTCCGCAATACAAATCGCAAAGTATATCATCTTTATCTAATTTTGCAAATTCTATTGCCTTGTTATAAAGTATCTCCGTTTGAATTGGATTAGTTTGATAAAATGACATTGGTGAAATTTTAAATGTGAAATCTCCCAATTTATCATAAATATATCCATCTCCATATAATATAATATTCTTGTCACCTAATATTACATTAGTATTTTTGTTATTTATATTCTTTATTATTGTTTTGACTTGTGGAAATTTACCTTTTATTGTTTCAATTAATTCATCCTCTTTTTCTATTTTTTCATTATTTGAAACTATTATACACATTATTTCTTTTGTTTTTAAACCTATCTTTACAACAATATGCCTTATTAAACCTTTTCTTGAATTTTCATCATAAACAGATATGTTATTTTCTTTTATAAATCTAAATATCTCTTTTGCGACTTTTTCTGCAGCTGGGTTTTGTATTAAGCAATTTTCTACTGGTATAATCTCATGCGTTCTATTGGCAAAAACCCCCATTACAGGAAGCCCGTTTTTGTCTCTTCCAACAGGATATTGTAATTTGTTCCTATAATAAATTGGCTTTTCCATTCCTATTACATCTTTAACTTGGATTTTAGTAACTAGTGACTTATCAACCAAATTTTGTACAATATGCTTTTTTATATTTAAGGTTTCTTCATATTTAATATGCCTTAAACTACATCCTCCACATCTTTTGTATGTCTTGCAATCTGAAGCTATTCTATTTGGTGATTTATTTATTACTTCAAGTAGTTTTCCGAACGCATAAGATTTATTTACCTTCACTATTAGTATTCTACACTTTTCATTCTTAATTGCCCCATTAATAAAAATAGTAAAATCTTCTATTTTAGCTATTCCCTCTCCTTCATATCCATTATCAATTATATCTACTATATATTCTTTATTTTTTTCTACTGAAACACTCATATTTTATTCCTCTAATCCTTGTATAATATAAATTTAATTATACCATAAAGAATACACATTTACAATTTTCCGAATTTTACTCATTACAAATTTTCGTCTTTTTATTGACATTGGATATCTAATATGCTAAAATATATTTTGTTATTAAGAAATGCGGATGTGGCGGAACTGGCAGACGCGCTGGTCTTAGGAACCAGTGCCAACGGCGTGGGGGTTCGAGTCCCT
>CALXWU010000010.1 GCA_944392505.1 uncultured Clostridia bacterium
GTTATCAGCTTTATTAAAAAGTGATGTGGCAGTAAGTGTTAGTGTAAATATTATGAAAGCTTTTATTGAAATGAGAATATTCTTAATGCTTAATGGACAAGTATTTGAAAGATTAACAAGTGTAGAACATAAACTATTAGAACATGATAAAAAGTTTGATATAATATTTGACCAATTACAATCTGAAGAGAACATTAAACAAAGGATATTTTTTGATGGTCAAATATACGATGCTTATAGCCTAATTATAGACATTATAAAAAGAGCAGAAAAGAAAATTCAAATTATAGATAATTATATTGATGACAGTGTCTTAAAAATGCTCACTAAAAAGAATAAAAATGTTGAAGTAGTTATATTGACATCAAATAAAAGCAATATTGAAAATTTAGATATTCAAAAATTTAATAAAGAATATCCTATATTAAAAGTTGCTAAAACAAATAAATTTCATGATAGGTTTATTGTAATAGATAATAAAGAAATGTACCATTTAGGAGCTTCAATTAAAGATTTAGGAAAGAAATGCTTTGGAATTAATAAAATAGAGGATAAAGAGATTATAGAAAAAATTATTAATTTATAAATAAATGAAAAAATAGAATATGACTGAATAAAAGGTATATCCTAGTAATATGCGTATTTGTCCAATGTTACGCCCATTAGATAGTGTCAATTTTCCCGGAGAAACTTGACACTATCATATTCAAATAAAAACTTGGAAAATGTAGAAAAATATGATATAAATATATCAGTGAAACTAAATATAATATAAAGGGGGAGGCAAGATGGAGAAAAAAGATGAAATAAACAAAGAAAGCAATGTTAAAGAAGAAGCACAAAATAGTAAAGTAAATACTCTTGCAAAAGTGCTTTTAATTATTTTTGTAGTCTTACTAGTAATACTTATTATATTAATCATAATTGGAGGAATATATTTTAATAACGAAAAAGAGAAAATAATATCTCAAAACTTGAATTCTTTAAATACAGATCAAGTAATACTAGAATATGGAGAAAAGTTATCTTATGAAACTATTTTAGAGAAAATAGTAAAAATTGACGAATTATATGAAGGAACTAATCTTGATATTAGCATAAATGGAGAAACTATTAATCCGGAAGAAGAATATGAACTAAAAAGTGTAGGAGACTTAAAGATAAATATAAATACTAATAATGAGTTACTTAATATAGATATTTCAGATGAACAAGAAATAATCTGGAAAGTAGAAGATACACAAAAACCAATTTTATCGGGTGTAAAGAATAGAACGATAGAAGAAGGAGAAGAAATAGATTTAAAAAAGGGAATAACGGCGAAAGATAATGTTGATGGAGAGCTTGAAGTTATTATAGAAGGAGATTTCAATAATGAAAAAGCTGGAAAATATACTTTAAAAGCAAAAGCAGTAGATAGGAATAATAATGAAGTTGAACAAACTTTCACCGTTACGGTAGAGGAAAAAGAGGAAGAGCCAGAAAATGAAACTACAACTGCAAATAATGGAAATTATAGTAGCTCTAATACCAATAACACATCTAGTAGTAACTCAAGTACAAGTCAAAGTGGTAATTCAAGTATTAGTTCAAATAATAACAATAGCAGTTCAAGCAACAACTCAAATAAAAATAATAGTAGTTCTAGTACCAATTCAAATAAAAACGATAGCAGTAGTTCAACTAACTCAGCTAGTACGCAGGCAGGTAGATTAGCTTTAGCAAAAGCAGAAGCTAAAAAAGTTGTAGGTAGTATAATAACACCTGGAATGACAAAATTGGAAAAAGCAGAAGCAATTTGTTATTACATAACTAGCACAGTATCGGTTCAAAGTAATCAATCATCAGAAGCATATAAAACGAACTATGGAAATGAAGCTTATGCTGCCCTAATATTAAAGAAAGCAGCTTGTTCAGGTCGTTGCAAGGCAGTTACTTTATTATGTGATGCAGCAGGATTAGAAAGTCAACATATAAATGCAAATCAATGGACTCATCAGTGGAATAAAGTAAAAATTGATGATGGAAGTTGGATAGTTATAGATGCACAAATAGGGTATGTAGGCACAAGACATCCATTAGATTATTAATAAAAGTATTAAAGAACTTGAACATTATAGTTTGAAAAAATATTATTAATAATTTTAGGATATGACTAAATAATAGTCATGTCCTATTAATATGTGTAAAAACAGCAATTATCCCATTAAAACATTGACATAACTTTCCAAACATAATATAATAATCTAGGACAAGGAGGATAAATATGGGATTTTTTGATAAATTGAAGCAAGGTTTGAGTAAAACTAAAAGCTCCTTTGAAGAGAAGATAAATAATGTATTTAGTAACTTTAGAAAAGTTGATGAAGATTTATTAGAAGAGCTTGAAGAAGCCTTAATTATGTCAGATGTTGGAGTGGAAACTTCTACAAAAATAATTAGTAATTTAAGAGATAGAGTAAAAAAAGAAAAACTAGAAGATGCAGAAAATGTTAAAGATGCTTTAAGAGAAGAAATAAAGAAAATATTTGATTCATTAGACAATAGTTTACACCTGGAAACTAAGCCATCAGTTATTTTAGTTGTAGGAGTAAATGGAGTGGGTAAGACTACTTCTATTGGAAAAATGGCAAATAGATTAAAACAAGACGGAAAGAAGGTTGTTATTGCAGCTGCTGATACTTTTAGAGCTGCGGCAGTAGAACAGCTTGAAATCTGGGCTAATAGAGCAGGATGTGAGATTATAAAAAGAGAAGAGGGAGTAGATCCAGCATCAGTTGTATTTGATGCAATTAAAGCTACAAAGGAGCAAAATGCAGATGTTCTTATTTGTGATACTGCTGGAAGATTACACAACAAAAAGTATTTGATGGACGAACTTGTAAAAATAAAGAAGGTTATTGATAAAGAGCTTCCAAATGCATCAAAAGAAGTATTAATGGTACTTGATGCGACAACAGGCCAAAACGCTATAAGTCAAGTAAAAGCCTTCAAAGAAACAGTGGATATAACTGGCTTAGTGCTAACTAAACTTGATGGAACAGCTAAGGGTGGAGTTGTAATTGGAATTGCAAATGAAAACAAAATGCCAGTTAAGTTTATTGGTATTGGAGAAAAAATAGACGATATGGAGATTTTTAATAGCGAAGATTTTGTAAAAGCCTTGATATAAGGAGGAGAAATAGATGGAAGAAAGAAATGCAAACTCAAATGGCGAACTTACTAATGATAAGACAAATTTAGATACAAAGTTTGTTAAAACAGAGGATGCAAAAAATCAAGAAGGGGAAAATAGTAAAGCAGGGAATAATATAGGCCATAATAACATAAGAAGTAATGACGTTAAGAATAGTACTAGCAAGAAAAATGCCAATAAAAAAAGTAGGACAAGAATGTATATAGTTTTACTGTTTATTTTAGCTGTGGTTCTAATTGGCTATATTATTTTTAGAGGCGAATATTTAGAAATTCTAGAGATAGGAGAGGAATATATTAGTATATTCTGGCAGAATGTTAATTATGCAGCTATTACCTTTGGAATTAACTTTATTCTACTTTTTATCATTATATACATAAATAATAGTAGAATAAAAAAAGCCTTGAAGCCATTTTTCGAGCTTGAAAAAAGGGAAATGCCAAAGCTTCCAAACAAGTCAATTTCTTTTATTTTATCGGTAATAGTGAGTGCAGTTACTTCTGAATTTATATTAAACCAATATATGCTTTTTACAAATGCAACTGCATTTGGAGTTGATGATCCGGTATTTGGGATTGATATAGGATATTTTATGTTTCAAAAACCATTTATTGAAACGATGTTAATATATGCTATTCTATTAATTGTTGGATTAACTGTATATACTGTAATCTACTATATAGCTGTATTTAACATATGTTTTGATGGTGTTGATAGGGAAGCCTTAAAGAAAAGTAAATTACTTAAACAATTATTCATGAATATAAAAATACTAGCAATATTCCTGGCTGGTTTTGTACTAATAAAAACACAAGATATTGGTTTTGATAAATTCTTGAATTTACAAGAAGATACCACATATTCTATATATGGTGCGGGTGTGACTGATGTTACCATAAAACTATGGGGTTATAGAATTTTACCTATACTAATTATTTTATCAGTATTTATGGCAATCAGAGCCTTTAATAAAGGTAAAACTAAAAAGATTATTATGTGGGTACTTGCTGTACCAATTTATATAATAGCTTTATTAATTGTGATGGCCATATTCCAAGCAATATTTATAACACCAAATGAGTTAGACAGAGAAGAAGACAACATTAGAAACAATATTAATTTTACAAAAGAAGCATATGGAATAGATGCAGAGGTATTTACCATTGAGAATGGTGGAGAAACTATTACAGAAGATACCTTAAGTCAGCTGGGTGATACTATAAATAATATAGTGATTGTAGATAAAGATACGGTGCTTAAGGATTTAAATACTGTTCAAACTGAGAAAGGATATTACACATATGAAACTGCTAAAATTGCAAGCTATAGAGTAAATGGAGAGCAACAACTGGTATATGTTTCTCCAAGAGAAATTTCGAATTCGAATAGCACTTATAATAATCAAACATATGAATATACACATGGTTATGGAGTTGTAGTTACTTCAGCAACAGATACAGACAGTAATGGAAATTTAATAAAATTACAAAAGAATTTTAATACTTCTGCTTCAGATATTATTGCTATAACAGAGCCAAGAATATATTTTGGACTTCAAACAAATAATAATATTGTAACAAATAGTAAGAATAGAAAAGAATTTGATTATCCTGCTTCAAGCACATCAAATGCAGAAAATGTATATGAAGGAGCTGCAGGATTAAGTCTAAACTTTATAGATAGATTTATTCTTGGAATTAAAGAAGGGGACTTAAATTTAGCATTTTCAGCAAATGTGAATAGTGATAGCAAAATCTTGACAAATAGAAACATAATTGAAAGAGCCAAAACTCTTATGCCATATTTGTTATATGATGAAAATCCATATTTAGTAGTAAATGACAATGGAGAGCTTATATGGGTACTTGATGCATATACAACTTCAAATTATTATCCATATTCACAAAAAACTACTATACAACTTGATGCATTAAATAAGTTGGAACTAAATTATATTAGGAATTCTATAAAAGTCCTCATAAATGCATATGATGGAACTATCAAATTCTATATAACAGACATAACAGATCCAATTGCTAGTGCATATGAGAAAATATATCCAGATTTATTTGTTGATAAAGATGAAGAAATACCAAGTGATATAAGTAGTCAATTTATATACCCAGAATTTTTATACAATATCCAAGCAGAGATAGTACAAAGATATCATGATATACAACCAGATGTATTATATAGAGGAGATGACGTATGGGATGTGGCTACGCACAATACTGGTAGAGTATCAACCAAAACTGGTGTAGACATAGAGCCATATTACACAATGGTAAAAACAATTGATTCAGATGAAAGCAAATTAGGATTAGTATTACCATTTACTCCTGCAGAAAAGCAAAATATTACCTCATATATGGTTGCAACATATGAAGGAGGAACACCAAAACTTACAATATATAAATTTGCTTCTGATAGTAATATCTTAGGACCTATGCAATTAGACACACAAATAGAACAAGACGCAGATATTTCTAGTGAATTAGAAGCTTTAAATGTAACAGGTACAAGAATTACAAAAAATATGATTATAGTGCCACTTGACAATACACTTCTTTATGTAGAACCAGTATATCAAGAATATATAAATGAAGAGGATTCTGTACCAACATTAAAGAAAGTAATTGTAGCTTCAGGCAACAAGTTAGCTATAGGTGATGATATAAATGAGGCATTAAGAAATTTGGTTTCTCAATATGCAGTTGACATAGAGGTTGAAAATACTGATAATGTAGACGATCTTGTAGATGCAATAATAAAAGCAAATGGAAACTTAAAAGAATCTACATCTAACTCTAATTTCGAGATGATAGGAAAAGACATACAAAGGTTACAAGAATTAATTGATCGATTAGAAGTAGTTGTTGAAGAAGAAAAAAAAGACCAAGAAGCAAATGAAATTTTATCAAACGAATTGGCAGACGAAATGTTAAATGAGTTTGTTACCGATAGTGTGTTAGCAAATGAGGTGCAGTAGGTTA
Source organism: uncultured Clostridia bacterium (assembly GCA_944392505.1). Taxonomy (GTDB): domain Bacteria; phylum Bacillota; class Clostridia; order TANB77; family CAG-508; genus CALXVA01. The sequence goes on from CALXWU010000010.1 coordinate 6,190, forward strand.
TTATAAATTTCTAAGAAAGGAGCATTATATATTTTTTATATTGTAAAAAATTAATGGAGAAAGGATTGTGATTGTTGTGAAAATTACAAATGTAGAGGCACTTAAGAGAATTGCAGTAGAAGTTAGAAAAGGTATAATTGAAGCGGTGTATAGTGCAAAGTCTGGGCATCCAGGAGGCTCGCTATCATGTGCAGATATTTTGACAGTATTGTATTTTAATCAAATGAATATTGATGAAAAAAAGCCAGATGATCCAAATAGAGATAGATTGGTTTTATCAAAAGGGCATGCATCACCTGCTTTATATAGTGTGCTTGCAGAAAAAGGATATTTTGACAAGGAATTATTAAAAACTTTTAGAAAAATAGGAAGCAATCTTCAAGGACATCCTGATATGAAAAAAGTTCCAGGAGTAGATATGACAACAGGCTCATTAGGACAAGGATTGTCTGCTGCTGTTGGTATGGCAATAGCATCAAAAATGGACAAGGCTGGTTGTGATATTTATTGTATAATGGGAGATGGAGAGATAGAAGAAGGACAAGTATGGGAAGCTACAATGGCTGCGAGTAAAAACAAATTAGATAATTTGTGCGTTATAATAGACAACAATAATCTTCAAATTGATGGAGAAATAGAAAAAGTAGGTGGAATGAATAATATTACAGAAAAATTCCAAAGCTTTGGATTTAATACGATAAATATTGATGGACACAATATAGACAGCATTATAGATGCTTGTACAACTGCAAAACAGACAAAAGGAAAGCCTACAGTTATCATAGCAAAAACTGTTAAAGGAAAAGGTGTGTCTTTTATGGAAAACCAAGCAGGTTGGCATGGAAAAGCACCGAATGAAGAACAATACAATTTAGCAATGGAAGAGCTTAACAATATGTTACTAGTGCATTAGTTGAAAAACTAAAGAACATGTAAGGAGTGAATAGAATGGATTTAGATAAAAAAATTGCTACAAGGCAAAGTTATGGGGAAGAATTGGCTAAATTAGGAGAAGAAAATGAGAAAATAGTAGTATTGGATGCGGATTTGTCGACAGCTACTAAAACTGAAATTTTTGCAAAGGAATTTCCAGACAGATTTATAAATGTAGGAATTGCAGAACAAAATTTGATGGGTATATCTGCAGGACTAAGCACCTTTGGAAAAATTCCATATGCTAGTACATTTGCCATATTTGCAGCAGGTAGAGCTTATGAACAAATTAGAAATAGCATAGCATATCCAAAATTAAATGTGAAAATTGTTGCAACACATGCTGGAATCACTGTTGGTGAAGATGGAGCAACACATCAAATGATAGAGGACATAGGGCTTATGAGAGGATTACCTAATATGACTGTAATGTGTACTTCAGATGATATACAAACAAAATGGGCAGTAAGGGAAATCTCTAAAATAGATGGACCGGTATATTTACGTTTGAGTAGAATGGCAACACCGATAATATATGATGTAGACACAAAATTTGAAATCGGCAAAGGTGTGCAAATTGGAGAAGGCACAGATGCAAGTATTATAGCTACTGGAGTTACAGTTTCTGAGGCACTAATAGCTAAGAAAATTTTAAAAGAAAATGGTCTAGACGTTAGAGTTATAGATATTCATACAATAAAACCAATTGATAAAGAATTAATTGTAAAAAGTGCAAAAGAAACCAAAAGAATTATTACAGTTGAAGACCATAATATTATTGGTGGACTTGGTACGGCTGTATGTGATGTTTTATCTGAAGAATATCCAACAAAAGTAGAAAAAATGGGTGTGCCAGATTGCTTTGGAAGAAGCGGAAAAGCAGATGAATTGTTGCGTTACTATAAAATTGATAGTGCTGCTATTGTAAATAAATTGATGAATTAACAACAATTAACAGTAGGATAAAATCGTAAGGAAAAAAGAGAGATTATAAGGAAAAACAACATAAATTATTCTTAGAGAAAAATTTATGTTGTTTTTTGTTTAAAAAAGTATTGCAAAACTTTTCTTTTATTGTTATGATATAGGAGTAAATTGCTAATTAAAAATATGGGACATGTATAAAAACAAGAGACTAAAACCTTAAGATTATAAAAATTAAAGACCTGTCCCCAAAACGACAAAAGGAGATAAAGATGATTGAATTTAGAAATGTAACTAAGAAATATGATACAGGAACAGAAGCTGTTCATAATGCTAATTTTAAAATAGATAAAGGCGAGTTCGCCTTCTTGGTTGGAAGTTCTGGCTCTGGAAAGTCTACTTTAATAAAGCTTATATTAAAAGAAGAGGAACCTACATCAGGGCACATTATTATAAATGGAAAAGATACAACATTTTTAAAACCTAAAAGGGTACCTTTTCTAAGAAGAAGTATGGGAGTTGTGTTCCAAGATTTCAGGCTTTTGCCAGATAGAACTGTTTATGATAATGTTGCATATGCAATGTACATAGTAAGGTCTACACCAAAACATATTAGAAGACAAGTACCTATGGTGTTGTCATTGGTGGGATTAAGTGATAAAGCGAAAGTATATCCAAATGAGCTTTCAGGAGGAGAACAACAAAGGGTTGCATTGGCGAGAGCTTTAGTTAATAATCCTTCTATGATTATTGCTGATGAGCCTACAGGAAACCTAGATCCAGAAACAGCATGGGAGATTATGACTTTATTAAATGACATTAATGCTAGAGGAACAACAGTTGTAGTTGCAACACATGCTAAAGACATAGTAGATAGAATGAAGAAAAGAGTTATTCAGATTGAAAAAGGCAACATAATAAGAGATGATAAAAAAGGTGGGTATGATAGTGAAATATAGTATTTTTGGTTATTTGATAGGGGAAGGTTTTAGGAATTTCTTTAAGAATAAAAAGTCAACAGCAGCATCAATAATTATAATGTGTGCAACAATGTTTATATTCGGTATATTCTTTCTAATTGGAGAGAATGTTAATTCAATAATGGAACAAGTTCAATCAAAACAAGCAATGCAAGCATTTATTAATCCAGAAGCTACTCCAGAAGAGGAAGAAAAGTTAGAAGAAAAAATATGGGCAATACCAGAAGTGAATTCAGTAGAATATGTTTCTCAGGAAGAAGCACTGAATACTGTTAAAGGTTGGTTATCTGATGCAGCTGAAATAATAGATGCATATTCTGGTGAAGACAATCCTTTTAAAGCTTCATATGTTATAACGTTAACAGATTTAACAAAGAGTGATGAAGTACAAGCACAAATAGAATCTTTTGAAAATGTTACAAGAGTGGAATCAGGAAATGTTACTATAAATAGATTAGTTGATATTGCAAATGGAATTAGAACAGCAACAGCAGTAATTTTAGTGTTATTAATTTTGATTTCAATATTTATTATAGCAAATACAATAAAACTTACAGTTCATGCAAGAAGAAAAGAAATATCTATTATGAAATATGTAGGAGCAACAAATGGATTTATACGTTGGCCATTCATGGTAGAAGGTATTATTATTGGTATACTAGCAGCATTAATAACAGTAGTAATACTTGGATTTACATATAACATTGTGGCTGATAATATAGCACAAAGTGAAACAGTTCAAGTAATAGGATATAACTTACTAAACTTTTCAGATATGATACCACTATTACTTACAGTATATATCGTAATGGGTATTGGAATAGGAACTATAGGTAGTGCTATATCAATGAAAAAATACTTAGAAGTATAAGAAACAACAAATATAATTTAAGATAAAATAAAGGAGAGATCTTATGATGAAAAAAGTTGTATCAATTATTTTAGTTTTAATTTTACTGTCCACATGGGGGTTATACTCAATAGCAGCAGACGTTTCTGAATTACAAGACCAATTAGATGAAGTGGAAGCAGAAAAAGAGGCTGTGTCTGCAGAAAAAGATAGTGTATTAGATGAAATAAGTGAATTAAATGCACAAATTTCACAATATGAGAGTGAAATAGAAGAGTTAAATGAGAGAATAGATGACTTAGAGACTAACATTGAAAAAAATGAAGAAGAGATAACAAAACTAGAAAAAGAAGCAAAGGAAAAAGAAGAATTGCTATTAAAAAGATTAGTGGCAATGTATGAAGCAGGACAAACTACATATTTAGACATTTTGCTATCTTCAGAGGATATTACAAGTTTATTATCTAATTATTATAGAATTGAAGAAATAGCAGAAGCAGATCAGTCTGTTATAGATTCAATAAAAGAGAAACAAGCCGAAACTGAAGAGAAAAAACAACAGCTGGAAAAAGAGAAAAAAGAAGTTACTGAATCAAAAGCAGAAGTTGAGAAGAAAAGTGAGAGCTTGGAAGCAGCAAAAAAATCTAAACAGGCGAAAGTAAATAGCCTTTCTGAGCAAGAAGAAGAATTACAAGCAAAAATTGATGATTTTGAAGAACAAATTGAAGAAGCTAAAAGACAAAGTGCTCAAGAACAAAAATATCATTATCAAGGAAGTTTCGAGGGAGTATTAAGTTGGCCAATTTCATCAAGTTCGCCAAATTACAACTACATATCCTCATATTTTGGACCTAGACCTTCACCAACTGTTGGAGCTTCATCAAACCATGGAGCAGTAGATATACCGGTTAGATATGTTCCAGTCTATGCGGCTGCAGATGGAGTTATAGTAAGCGCAGGCTGGATGAGCGGGTATGGTAATTACATAGAAATAGATCATGGAAATGGATATTATACAGCATATGGACATTTGAATTCATTTAATGTTAGTGCTGGACAAACTGTTTCGAGAGGACAACAAATTGCAGTGTCAGGAAATACAGGCATTTCAACAGGGCCACACTTACACTATGAAGTATATATCGGAGGATTATCTTTAGGATATAGAGTGGATCCACTTCAATATACTACACACCCAACACTTTACTCGTTATATTAATAGTTTATAGGTTAATCTTAAAAACCTAAATTTACCAAGGAAGGATCAGTAAATATGAAAAAGAAATTTATTTGTATAATCTTAATTATATTAATGTTACAGTATTTCTGTACTTTTGTATTTGCTGAAAATTCTCTTACAAATGAAATCGTAAATGATGTAACAAATGAACTAAGCTTAGAAGAACAAAAAGAACAAGTAGAAAGCCAAATAGAAGAAACCAATACTAAATTGGAATATGTACAAGAGGAATTATCAGATACATTATTAAAAGTGCAGGAAACAGAAGATAAAATAATGCAATATGAAAAAGATATAGAAGAATTAGCAACAAAAATGGAGAACTTACAAAAGTCTATAGATGAAGCAAATATTGCATTAACAGAATCAGAACAAACCTATCAAGAAAAAAGCAATTTATTAGCAAAAAGACTCGTAGCAATGTATGAAGCAGGAGAAACGCAATATTTAGATATTTTGTTAAATTCGAGAGATATAACTGATTTTATATCGAGATATTACGTGATACAAGAAATTGCAGAATATGATAGCATATTAATCCATCAAATAGAAGAAGAGAAGAATAACTTAGAAATAACAAAACAGAAGCTAGAAAAAGAGCAAGGCGAATTAAAAATAATAAAATCAAAAAGTGAACAAACATCAATAGTATTAAGCAATATGAAAACATTACAGCAAAGTTATGTGGATGATTTAACTGAGGGAGAAAAAATCCTACAAGAACAGCTTACAGAATACAAAAAAGAACAGGAAGAAATAGAAAGACAAATAGAACTTGCAACTAATGCTATTGATCCAGATATACAATATACTGGTGGAGAGATGTTATGGCCAGTAGCAATTAGTGGAACAGCAATTACTTCAAATTATGGAGTAAGAGAACATCCTATTCAAGGCGTAGTAAGAGAACATACTGGAATTGATATAGGAAATACCCCTTTAGGTTCTCCTGTAGTTGCAGCAGCAGACGGAGTAGTTACGTATGCAGGATGGCTTGGCGGATATGGAAATTGTGTAATGATAAACCATGGAGATGGAATTGTAACACTATATGGACATGGCAACAAAATACTAACTACTGTAAATACAGAAGTGAAACAAGGAGATGTAATAATGGAAGTTGGATCAACAGGAAATTCAACAGGACCACATTTACATTTTGAGGTTAGAGTAAACGGAGAATATACTAATCCATTAAATTTTGTAAAAGTACCTTAAAAAATACATACCTTTAATAAAAATGAGATTGTCAAGTTTGGCAATCTCATATAAATGATTTTTTATACATATATATACATTATATACATAGAAAGGATTTGATTAATTAATGAAAACTAGTAAAGCAGAGAGAATTTATAGAGTGGTGATGCTCATTATAATTACAGCATTAATATCTTCAATAATTACAGCTGTTGTTGTAAATGAAAGAATCACATCATCTTCTAGCATAAAAAATATTGCTGAAGGAGATGGCACAACAGGAATAGAAACTACTCTTGCTGCGATTAGGACCATATTAGAAGAAGAATATATAGGAGAACTTGATGACGAGAGAATGCTTGAAATGGCGGTAAAGGGATATGTGGCAGGAGTTGGAGATGAATATACAGCATATTATACTCCGGAAGAGATGAACCAAGAATATGATACCGCAATGGGAAATTATGTAGGCATTGGAATATATATGATTGTAAATTATGAAGAAGGAACAATCACAATAGTAGAAGCTATGGAAAATTCTCCTGCCTTAGAAGCTGGACTACAAGAAAATGATTTAATTACAAAGGTAGACGGAGAAGAAGTAACAGTAGATAATGTGTCTGAAATATCTGATAAAATAAAGGGAGAAGAAGGAACTTCAGTTAAACTTGAAATAAAAAGAGGAGAAGAAGAGTTTGAAGTAGAGATAGAAAGAAGAAGAATTGAAGTAAGTCATATAGAATCAAGGATGTTAGATGGAAATATAGCATATATTCAAGTGTTGGATTTTGATGGAGGAGTAGCTAAGGAATTTAAAGAAAACTATGAACAATTAAAATCAGAAGGAGCCACTTCATTAATCATAGACATACGTAGTAATGGCGGTGGAGTAGTAGACGAAGCTATAGATATGCTCGAAATGATATGCGATAATAGTAGCACATTATTAATTGAAACAGATAAAGACGGAAAAGAAACAATAATTAAATCAGAAGCAGAGCCAATCATTGATATACCTATTGTGGTTCTAGTAAATGGTAGTTCAGCAAGTGCATCAGAAATATTTGCAGGAGCATTAAAAGACCATAATAAAGCAACAATAATAGGAACTCAAACCTATGGAAAGGGTGTAATTCAAACATTAATGAGACTATCTGATGGTAGCGGTTTAAAAACCACTACAGAAGAATATTGTACACCAAATAGAAACAAAATAAATAAAGTGGGAATCGAACCAAACATTGTTGTAGAATTACCAGCAGACATAGAAGAATTAACAGATGAAAATGATACGCAATTACAAAGAGCAATAGAGGAATTAAAAAAGTAAATATAGCAAAAGTAAATGCAAGGGATAAAAGATATAAAGTAAATACTTTACTTTTATTCCTTGTTTTCCGTTATATTCATTTATAAATATAATTGGTAAAAATGTGCATAAAGCTAGTGAAATATATATAATATGGAAATTACTTAATATTAATTCTGGCAGATATTTTATGACACATAAAGCAAAAAAAGTTAAGGCGGTTACTAATTTTTTACCTTTTAACACATAGAACATAAATACTACAATAACACCCCAAAAACCATAATCAGTATTTAATATTTCTGCAACATATGCTAATAAGATAACAATAACAAACCCAATAAAATTACTTAAAAATTGTTTTACTTTAATTTTTTTAGTATCAGAACTAACACCATTAATATTTGATTCATTAATACTTAATTTATACGCCTTATCAATATTATCAAACAAATAAATTCCTATTAATCCAATAAATAATGTAAAAAAAACATTTAAGGAAAATGGACTAGCTTGTAAGAACTTATAAGCAAATAAAGAAAAAGGTATTTGAGATATTAATGCAAATATACCAAGCCTTAAAAAGTATTTCTTTATATTTTTGGTATGTATAAAGCCTTCGCTAATTTGAAATGCAAATATAGGGAAAGCAATTCTACCTATTAAATTCAAAAAACTAAAATTCTTAACAAAAGCATCTCCAAAATGATCACAAAACATTGAAACTAATGCAATTATTTTTAAAGTAAAACTTGTCATCTATTATCCTTCCTATAAAAAATCTAAAAATTTAATATCATAATATAAATATATTTTTAACACATAAATGAAATAATGTAAAGAAAAATTTTTCTGCAATGCTTGCACTTTACGTAAATCTGTGGTATTATATTTACATTGAATTTAATAAATAAAAAATAAAAACATGTAAAAACCATAATAAAGGACAAGGTAAATATATAAACTGTCTTACAGAGAGCCATGTTTGCTGAGAATTGGCGGAGAAGCATATATTTATTATCACCTTTTAGTTGCTTAATTGAACAAACCAATAATTTAATTAAATTAAGCCGTATGCTTGCGTTAAAAGTAGTTGAGTGAAAAGAAAATACATTTGAAAAAGAATATAAAACACACAATAAAAAAGTGTTTTAATTAAAATGCAATAAAGGTTTAAATAATTTCTTTTAAAATAGGTGGTACCGCGGAAACTAAAAGCTATTTCGTCCTAGTGGTTGAAATAGCTTTTTTGTGTGCATTTGAAAAAGAATGAAAAAATTCTTTTCCAACTAAAATCAGTATATTAAATGAGAAAAAGGGACAGTACCAAATTTCTCATAGGAGTAAAAAAGGAGGAGTTTTAAATGAGTGAAGAGAAAAAAGATTATGGAAAAACCTTAAATTTGCCAGCAACAGATTTTCCAATGAGGGCGAATTTGCCAGAAAGAGAACCACAAATTCAAAAAGATATTTTTGAAAATGGGTTATATGAAAAAATATTAAAAAAGAATGAAGGTCACAAAACCTTTATACTACATGATGGACCTCCATATGCAAATGGCGAAATCCATGCAGGACACGCTTTAAATAAAATATTGAAAGATACAATAGTAAGGTATAAAGCTTTAAAAGGATATTATGCACCATATATTCCCGGTTATGATACACATGGTATGCCTACAGAGAAGAAGGCAATTGAAAAATTAGGCTTAGACAGAAGCAAAATTCCTGTTACTAAATTTAGAGATACTTGCAAGGAATTTACAAGTACATATAAAGAACTTCAAACAGAAGGCTTTAAAAGACTTGGCGTACTTGGAGATTGGGAGCATCCATATGTAACATATGATCCAAAAATGGAAGCAAGACAAATTGGCGTATTTGGAGATATGTACAAAAAAGGATATATATATAAAGGACTAAAACCTGTATATTGGTGTACAGATTGCGAAACAGCTTTAGCTGAAGCAGAAATTGAATATAAAGATGTTAGTGGTTCTTCAATATATGTTAAGTTCCCAGTAGTTGATAGTAAAGGCAAATTTGATGAAAAAAATACCTTTATAGTAATATGGACAACTACACCATGGACATTACCTGGTAACCTTGCCATCACTATAGGAGAAGACTTTGACTATAGTATTGTGGATTGCGGAAAAGAAAGATATATAATTGCTTCTGAACTAGTAGCAAAAGTTATGGATATAGCAGAAATCAAAGAATATAAAGAAGTACAAAAATTCAAAGGAAAAGACTTAGCAGGTGTACTTTGCAAGCATCCATTTTTAGATAGAACTTCAGTTGTAATTATGGGAAGTGAAGATACTGTTGATGTTCAATTAACTGAAGGTACAGGTGCTGTACATACTGCTCCGGGTTATGGTAAAGAAGACTATTTGGCAGGAATTAAAAATGGACTTGATATAGTTGTTACAGTAGATGAAAAAGGACATCAAACAGAAGGCGCAGGACCTTTTGCAGGAATGTTTTATGCAAAATCAAATAAGGAAATAACAAAATGGCTGGAGGAAAATGGTTATCTTTTAAAAGAAACTAATATTTCACACTCATATCCACATTGTTGGAGATGTAAAAAACCAGTAATATATAGAGCAACAGATCAATGGTTTGCATCAGTAGATGGATTTAGAGATGCTGCCTTAAAAGCTATAGCAGGAGTTAAGTGGATACCAGCTTGGGGAGAAGAAAGAATTTCAAGCATGGTAAGAGATAGAAACGATTGGTGTATTTCAAGACAACGTACTTGGGGAGTTCCACTTCCAATATTCTATTGCGAAAAATGTAAAGAACCATATGTTACAGAAGAATCTATAAAGAAAATTCAGGATATATTCAGAGAAAAGGGTTCAAATGCTTGGTATGATATGTCTGAAGAAGAATTGATGCCAGAAGGTGCAAAATGTAGCAAATGTGGACATACACATTTCAAGAAAGAAACAGATATTATGGACGTTTGGTTTGATTCAGGTTCTACACACCAAAGCGTTTTGGTGGAACGAGGACTTCCATACCCAGCAGATTTATACTTAGAAGGAAATGACCAATACAGAGGTTGGTTCCAATCATCACTTCTTACAAGTGTTGCAACAAATGGAATCGCACCATATAAAGAGGTCCTAACACATGGCTTTGTTACAGATGGACAAGGCAGGAAAATGTCTAAGAGTCTTGGAAATGGAGTATCACCTACTGATGTAGCAAATAAATATGGTGCAGACATTTTAAGATTATGGGCACTTTCATCAGACTATACAACTGAAGTTAGTTTGTCAGATGATATATTAAAACAAATATCAGAAGTGTATAGAAAGATAAGAAATACAGCAAGATATATATTAGGAAATACATATGATTTTGATCCAGAAAATCCAGTTAAATATGAGGATTTACAAGAAATAGACAAATGGGCATTAACAAGATTAAACAAATTAGTAAAAGATACTACAGAAAATTACAACAGTTATAGCTTTAGCAATTGTTACCATGATATTAATCAATTCTGTGTAATTGATATGAGTAATTTCTATTTGGATATAATTAAAGATAGATTATACACATATAAAAAGGATTCAGTAGAGAGAAGAGCAGCACAAACTACAATGTACATTATATTAGACTCTTTAGTAAAAATACTTACTCCTATGATTCCATTTACAGCAGAGGAAATTTGGAAAGCAATGAAGCATACACAGAAAGAACAAGTTGAAAGTGTAATGCTTACAGATTTTCCAGAAGCAAATGAAAAATATGATAATGTGGAAATTACAGAAAAATGGGATAGAATTATAAAGCTTAAAGACATAGTTGCTAAAGAACTAGAAAATGCTAGAATAGCAAAAACCATAGGACATTCATTAAATGCGAAAGTTACTATTTATGCTGAAGATAAACAATATGAATTTATAAAAGAGAACCTAGAACTTTTACAAACAGTATTTATAGTATCTGCATTAGAAGCTCAAGAAAATGCTAGAAAAGATGAAGTAAAACTTGGAGTTAAAGTAGAACAAGCACCAGGTGAAAAATGCGATAGATGCTGGATGTACTCTGAAACAGTTGGACAAGACAAGGAAAATCCAACAATATGCCATAGATGTAGTGAAAATATAAAATAAGAGCATATTTTAGGTAATCTATTTTGTATTTTTATGCAGACAAACTTTAAACAGCAAGCTGCAAAAACAAATAAACCAGAAAGGGATGCAATATAAATGCAAGTATCAGAATTTGATTACTATTTACCAAAAGAATTGATTGCTCAAGTACCGATTGAAAAAAGAGATGAATCAAGGCTAATGATATTAGATAGAAAAAAGCAAACAATAGAGCATAAGAAATTTAAGGATATAATAGATTATTTAAATCCAGGAGATTGCTTAGTTAGAAATAATACTAAAGTTATCCCAGCACGTATTTATGGAAAAAAAGAAACCGGGGCAAAGGTGGAATTCTTACTTTTGAAAAACATAGAAGGAGATATATGGGAAACGATAGTAAGACCAGGTAACAAACTTCACGTAGGGGCTAAAGTTATCTTTGGGGATGGGCTGCTTAAAGCAGAAATATTAGATACATTACCAGGAGGAACAAGAAAAGTATTATTCAAATATGACGGAATATTTAATGAAATACTAGATAAAATAGGTCTTATGCCACTACCTCCATACATACATGAAGAATTGAAAGAAAAAGATAGGTACCAAACCGTATATGCGAAATATGAAGGTTCGGCAGCAGCGCCAACAGCAGGGCTACATTTCACACCAGAATTATTAAAAAAAATAGAAGAAAAAGGTATAAAAATTGCAAATGTAACCTTACATGTTGGAATTGGTACTTTTAGGCCGGTAAAAGAAGAAAGAGTAGAAGATCATGATATGCACTCAGAACATTTTTATATCAAACAGGAAGATGTTGATAAAATTAATGAAACTAAAAGAGCAGGAAAAAGAGTAATTGCAGTTGGAACAACCTCATGTAGAGTTTTAGAAAGCATATCAGATGAAGATGGAAGGGTAAAACCAATTGAAGCAGATACAGATATATTCATCTATCCAGGATATAAGTTCAAATGCTTGGACGGACTAATTACTAATTTCCATCTACCACAATCTACTTTATTAATGCTAGTATCAGCATTTGCAGGGAAAGAATATATTTTAAAAGCATATGAAGAAGCAGTAAGGGAAAAGTATAGATTTTTTAGCTTCGGAGATGCAATGTTTATTGAATAGGAGGAAAAATGAAACCAGCAGTAACATACGAATTACTACATATTGATAAAAATTCTGGTGCCAGGAGAGGAGTAGTGCATACACCTCATGGCGATATACAAACTCCAGTATTTATGCCAGTTGGAACTCAAGCAACTGTAAAATCGATGACACCAGAGGAATTAAAAGAAATAGGAACACAAATAATTTTATCAAATACATATCATTTATATCTAAGACCAGGACAAGACATAGTAAAAGAAGCGGGTGGACTTCATAAGTTTATGAATTGGGATAAACCAATTCTTACAGATAGTGGTGGTTTTCAAGTATTTAGCTTGGGACCACTTAGAACTATCACAGAGGAAGGTGTGGAATTTAAGTCTCATTTAGATGGAAGTAGACATTTCTTTTCACCAGAGAGCGTAATGAAAACTGAAGAAGATCTTGGCGCAGATATTATAATGGCTTTTGATGAATGTGTAGAATATCCTGCAAGTTATGAGTATACTAAACAATCTATGGAAAGAACTACCAGATGGGCAAAACGTTGTAAAGAAGCACATACTACAGAAAATCAAGCACTTTTTGGAATAATTCAAGGCGGATTTTATGAAGATTTAAGAGAGAAGAGTGCTAAAGATTTAATTGAACTAGATTTGCCAGGTTATGCAATTGGAGGAATTAGTGTAGGAGAGCCAAAAGAAGAATTCCTAAAAATGTTATACTATACTGCTCCATTAATGCCAGAAAATAAACCAAGGTATTTAATGGGAGTAGGAACACCGGATTATCTTATTGAAGCTGCTATAGCAGGAATTGATATGTGTGATTGCGTATTACCAACAAGAATTGCAAGAAACGGAACAGCTTTGACGTGGAACGGCAAAGTGGTGGTAAGGAATGCAACGTATGAGAGAGACTGGCGGACCTTTAGATCCAGAGTGTGACTGCTATGCTTGTAAAAATTACACTAGAGCATACATTAGACATCTTATAAAAGCTAATGAGATTTTAGGCGTAAGATTATTATCAATTCATAATATAAACTTCTTGACTAAATTAATGGAAAGGGTTAGAATAGAAATAGAGAATGATAATTTGCTCGAATTTAAAAGAGAATTCTACAAAAAATATGGCTACACCAAAGAATAAAGGAGGTTTATATGAATCTTATAGAAAATGAGGAATCAAATAAGAAAAACAAAAACACAAAATTAATAATGATACTTATAATTGTATTAATTATCTTTTTAATAGGTGTTTCTTGTTATTTAGCCTATACAATAAATAGCATACAACAAAGCACTTTAAAACTAAATGTAGACAATGTAAGCACTAGTTTTGATAGTGACTTATTTGTAATAGAAGATGGAAAATTATATATTGCAATTAAAGATTTTGGACAACTGATGGGATATACTCCATATAATGGTGATTATAAAAATAGAAGGTATTCTGAAGATCCAAGTGATTGCTATATAAGTAGCCCAAATGAAATTGCTTCCTATTCATTAAACTCAAGTGAAATATATAAAAAAGTATCTTCCAATGAAGATTATGAATATTTTGAACTTAGTGAACCTGTGAAACTTATTAATGGTGAGTTATATGTTATTAAAGAAGGAATGGAAATAGGTACTAATAGCATAATTGAATATGATGAAACAACAAACCAAATATCTATATTTTCATTAGACTATTTAATTACCTTCTATTCATCTAGAATTCCTAATGCAGAATTTGTAGAAGAAGAAACAAATTTTAATAATCGAAAAGCATTAAGATATGGACTTGTTGTAGTAAAGAATGAAGAAGAACATTTAGGCGTATATAACACAAATGGTTCAGAGATAATTGGTACAAAATATACAGGAATATCTTTTAAGGAAGATAGTCAGGAATTTACTGTTACAACAGATGAAGGAATGATGGGAATATTATCATCAAATGGGACAACGAAAATCGAACCTAATTATTCAGACATCAAGCAAATAAGCAAAGAATTAAACTATTATTTAGTATGTAATAATGAAAGATACGGAGTAATAAATCATAATGGTAATATTGTAATACATTTGGAATATGACAAAATAGGAATAGATGAGAGTAGATTTAATTCTAATGGTTTGGATAATCCATATATATTATTTGATAATTGTATACCTGTACAACAAGCTGATAAATGGGGAATTTTTGATGTTAATGGAAATGTTGTATTGCCAGTAGAATATGACGAGATGGGATGCATACTTGGAACTCAAACTAGTGAAGTAGGCAACAATGTTATTATTATTCCACAATATGAAGCCATAGTAGTTGGACAAGAAGATAAATATTGCATTATTAGTTCTACAGGAGAACAATATGTTCCTATGATACTAGATGCTGTATATTCACAAACTGTTTCAGGCGAGATCAAATATTATATGACATTTACTTGGCCATTAGAGGAAACTGGGGAAACAGTTCCAACACAATATACTTATGACGTAGATGAATATTTTGAACAACAAGTAATTGAGACACCACAGACACCACAGATCAATCAAAATACTATTCTTTCTCCTACAGTAAATACTGTAGACACCAATACAGAAGTAAATTCAAATGAAATAAGTGGAAATGAAGTAGATGCTAATACAGTAGAAACTGATGCAGAGCCAGTTAATGGAGAGGAAACTAATACAATATGAGGTTTTAGATTAAAATATTATAAAACAGTCTAAATAAAACTAGATTTTAGGCTGTTTTATTATGTGTATTTTTTCTTTAAGTTTGTCTATTAGGCATAATTTAAAACAAATTGAATATATATTTTACTAAATAAATTGATAAGGAATGTGATTAATATGGCTATTAATAGCATAAACGCAGAGAAAAAAATTGTAGATATAACTAAAGATAAGAATAGAAATGCAATTAACATATTAAAAGGATCAATAATATCCATACTTCTAACATTAATATTATTAACAATTTATTCAGCACTTCTTTCATTTACTAATATATCAGAAAACACAATGACACCTGTTGTTTTGGTTATGACAGGAATAAGTATACTTATTGGAAGTTCTATGAGTAGTATTAATATAAAAAAACAAGGAATGTTAAATGGGGGATTAGTTGGATTAATATATATGCTATTTATATACACATTATCAAGCATTTTCTTAGTTGGCTTTGAGCTTAACTTAAATTGTATTTTAATGATTATAATAGGAATAATAACTGGAATGCTAGGAGGAATTATTGGGGTTAATTTAAGTAAATAAAAGAAAATAAAAAACTACAGCATAAATTCTACAATTGTTCTAGAATTTATGCTGTTAATTTTTTAAAAATTTACCCAAAACTGTTGATATTTTTATGTTTTTAGGATAAAATCATAAGGTATTTAACTAAAGTGGAGGGAATATGATAACATTTGAAGATGTTAAAAATAATATTGAGGTAAGAGCATTAGTAGAAGGTGCGCAAAAGCAGCTTAATGCTTTAGGATATACAGAACATTCAGTAAGACATGTAACTATGGTGGCAAACCGTGCAGCAGAGGTGTTAGAGACGCTCGGATATCCAGAAGAAAGAATTGAACTCGCAAAAATTGCTGGATATATGCATGATATTGGAAATTGCGTAAATAGAGTCGACCATGCTCACACAGGGGCAATTCTTGCATACCAAATTTTAAAAGGTATGGGAATGGATGCTAGCAAAAGAACAGAAATTATGATGGCAATAGGTAATCATGATGAACAAACAGGAACAGCGGTAAGTGATATATCTGCAGCATTGATATTAGCGGACAAGTCAGATGTTCATAGATCAAGGGTAGTTAATAAAAATATTTCTACATTTGATAAACATGATAAAGTAAATTATGCCGTTACAAATTCAGAATTTAAGATTAGCAGAGAAGAAAGAAAAGCTACTTTAAACTTAACAATTGATACTAAAATTTCACCCGTGTTAGATTATTTTGAAATATTTATGGATAGAACCATGATGAGTAAACATGCAGCTAAATATTTAGGAATATGGTTTGAGTTAATTATAAATGATACAAAATTATTATAATTTATAGAATTTTATTATAGATTTATATATGTGAGAGGAATTGATAAAACATGGATAGAAGATTAAAGCTAACATTAATAATTTTATTTATTATTTTTATTTCATTAATATCTTTTGGAGGACTATATGTGCAAGAAACTAAGTTCGCAAAAAATCTAATTCCAAATTATGTATTAGGAATGGATTTTTCAGGCTATAGGGCAGTAACAATAGTCCCAAGTACTGAAAAAGAAACAATTTACTATGATAAAGATGGTAATGTAGTAGATGAGGAAGCTGAAGACGGAAGCAAAGAAGAAATACCAGTAAATAGTGAAGATATTCTAATACAAGAAAACTTCCAAAGAACTAAGGAAATAATTGAAAAAAGACTATATGATTTAAGAACGTCACAATATTTGATTTCAGTAGATGAGGCACCTGCAAAAGAATATCAAATTAGGCTAGATAATGAAGATGGTACTGTTGTTGTACATCTTCCAGAGAATTTAACAACGGATTTGGCTTCACAATTTATATATACAAGGGGAGTATTTACAGTAGAAGATGAAGAAGGACAACTTCTATTAACTAATACAGATATAAAAAATGTTTTAGTAGGCTATAATGCATTAACATCTAGTGCAGAAGTATATTTAAGAATTCAAGTAAATGAAGGTTCAGTAGAAAAACTTAAAGATATGTCGAAAACATATGTAGAATCACAAGATGCAGAAGGAAAAGATACATCTAAAGAAGTTTTAGTTAAAATAGATGGAACTTCAATTCAACAGACTACATTTGATAATGAGATTACAGATGGAGTTTGGGAATTAACAATAGCACAAGCTACAGATAATAATTCACTAAATGCTTATCTTGAACAGGCTTCAAACATAGCTATATTACTAAATAGTGGAGCTATACCTGTAGAATATACAGTAGAACAAAACAGATATATAAAATCAGATTTAACCTTAGAGGATGCGATTATACCAGCAATTGTTATAGGAGCAATATTAGTTATAGGAATAATTTTCTTAATTGTTAAATACAAAAAACTTGGATTGTTAGCAGCAATTTCATATATAGGTTTTTTAGCATTATTTTTGTTAGCAGCTAGATTTTTCTACTTAGTAATTACTATAGAAGGAATAGCTGGAATAATAGTTGGAGCAATCCTAAATTATATTGCTTTAGTATATTTGTTGCAATCATTAAGCAAAGCAGATAAAAATATGGCAGAATATAGAACTGCCTTTAATAAATCTATTATCTCAATGCTACTTATTTTAATACCAACTTTAATAATAGGAATAGCTCTATGTTGTTCAACTAGTATATGGCTTCCGGCATATAGTTTTGGAACAGTAATATTCTGGGGAGTATTTATAATAGCAGTATATAATGCTATTATTACAAGAGTATTATTCTTAAACAGTATTAAAGAATAAAGTTATAGGGAAGGGAAGGATACTAGAAAATGAAGAAAATAATTTATGCAATTTTAATTTGTATCATAATAGCAGGAATTATAATTATTGCAACAATGGGCTTAAATGTAGATATAACCTATAGTAAAAATGTAGAATTAGATGTGTATTTAGGAGTAGTATATGAAGATTCAGATATTGAGCAAATAGTAAATGAAGTATTTCCAAATGAAAGACACATAATTCAAGGAATAGAAGTATTTGGAGATATGTGTGCTATAACATTAAAGGATAATAGATCTGAAGAAGAACTAAATAGCAAAATAGAAGAATTAGTTACGAAAATAAATGAAAAATATGAACTAGAACTTGAAGCCGAAGATGTAGGAATAGTTCATAATCCTAAAGCAAGATTGTTGGATACTATTTTACCATATGGGCTTCCATTAGGGTTAGGCTTTTTAGCAGTACTTATTTTTGCGGGAGTACGTTATAAGAAGCTAGGAATAGTAAAAACTGTAGCAACATACATAATTGCTGTAGTAGGTGTGGAGCTATTATTACTAAGTATTATAGCTATAACAAGAATTCCAGTAAACAGATTTATAATTCCAATAGGATTAATACTATTTGTAATTGTAATTACAATTCTAGGATTTATTAATGAAAGGAAATTATTACAAGGGAAAGAAACAAAAAAATCAAAATAAATATATATAAGATATAACCCAAGAAATACATTATTAATATTATATATTAGTAATGTATTTTTTTCAATCAAATTAATGCATAAAAAAGGAATGTGATTAAAATGAAAAAGACATTAAGAAGAATATTTTATAGAAGTATTGATAATAAAGAAATTTTATATAAAAATTTAAAGGAATTTATGAAAAACAAAATAGTTTTCTTAATTGATGTAAGGAGTAATCAAGAATATGAAGAAGGTCATTTAAATGGTGCTATTAATATCCCTTTATTTAATATAGAAAAAGAAATTCAAAATATTGTAAAAAATAAAAATGATATTATTATTTTATATTGTTCTAGCGGGAACAGAAGTAAAGAGGCAAAAAAGATATTAGAAAACTTGGAATATCAGGAAGTATATAACCTAAAAGGCGGGATAGACAGGGTTTGGATTAAGTAATTCTATCACATTTATAAAAAAATAGAATAAAATATGTATATCTAATAAAGATTTAGTAGATAATATAATAAGTAGAAAGGAGAAATCCTAGATGAGATCATATTGCATTAAAACAGATAATGAAAAAATAATAGAATATCTACTAAATAAAATTTCAAATTTAGATTTTCCTGATATATATTATTGTAATAAATCCTTTAAAATATACGAAAATGTAATTCTTCATTACAAGGAAAGTAATATAGAAAAGTTTCATAATATTGTTGCGAATCTGATTACAGACACGACTTTAGAATTTTATCAAGACAAGATTATAAAAAGAATAATTAATGTAAATTATTTTTATTTTGATGCTCTGGAAAGAAATATAATATTTGATGATTGCTATGAGTTCTTGGAACAAGATGAGGAAGAAATAAGAGAGACAATATTCACACAAGTTAAAAGCTATATTGCAGAAAATAAAAATATTGTATTAGAGGGCTTAATTAATTTTAGAATAAATGATTATTTAAAAATATTAGACAATATTGTAGATATGGCGGTTAATAAATATATTATAGAAAAAGAATATAAAGAATTCATAAATCTTTTAAAAATATATGTAAATTCAACTGAACCTAAAACAGATATATTGCATCTAATATATGTTAATGGAGAGTCAATATTATTAGATAACGATAAAAATATAATTCAAATGGATTATAATATAAATAATGCAAAATATTTATCAGATATAACCTTTTCCTCTAATGATATGGCACTTAATACACTGCTTAGTTTATTACCTAAAAGAATAGAAGCTCATATTATAAATAAAGAAGATGAATTTATAAATACTTTAAAATTAATATTTGAAAATAAGATTAGAATATGTACTGAATGTAATATTTGCAAAACATATAAAATGATTAATAATATAAAAATAAGCAAGTGATGTTTACTATTTCTTCTGTTTGTGATAATATATAAATGCGAATATATTAATGAAGGGATAGTAATTTTTATGGATGAAAAAAAATTAGTAACAATATTGGTACCAGCATATAATGAGCAGGAAGTATTGCACCTGTTATATGATAGGCTAAAAAAATTAATGGACGAAAATACAAAATATGATTTTGAAATATTACTAGTAAATGATGGAAGTAAAGATGATACTTTAAAAATAATGCAAGAATTGAGAGAAAAAGATAAAAGAGTTTGCTATTTGAATCTATCAAGAAATTTTGGAAAAGAAACAGCTATGATAGCAGGTCTTGATTATTGTAAAGGAGATGCGGTGGTTATAATAGACGCAGACCTTCAAGATCCACCAGAGCTTATACCGGAAATGTTAAAATACTGGGAAGAAGGGTATGATGATGTTTATGCTAAAAGACGTTCTAGAAAAGGTGAAAGTTGGCTAAAAAAATTCACATCAACCATGTACTATAAAGTATTACAAGCATTTACGAAAATACAGATTCAAAAAGACACAGGGGATTTTAGATTACTAGATAGAAGATGTGTTGAGGCTCTAAAATCTATAAGAGAATCTCAAAGATATACAAAAGGTTTGTTTAGCTGGATAGGATACAATAAAAAAGAAATTTTATATGATAGAGACCCTAGAGCAGCAGGTAAAACAAAATGGAATTATAAAAAGTTAGTAGATTTATCAATAGATGGTATAACATCCTTTACAACTTCTCCACTTAGATGGTCTGCTATAATGGGAGTTATTGTATCAATAGTAGGATTTATATACATGTTATATATTATTATAAAAACCATTGTTTCTGGTGTAGAAGTACCGGGTTATGCATCTACAATGGTGGTAATATTGTTCTTAGGAGGAATTCAGCTTATATTCCTTGGAGTAATAGGAGAATACTTAGGAAGAGCGTTTTACGAAACAAAGGGAAGACCACTATATTTTATTGAAAGATATAATGAAACAAAAGAAACAAATAAGAATTTGAACCAACCTAGAGATTTATTATAAAAGATATTGCTACTATTTCATAAATAGTAGAGAAAATCAATTTTTAAGTAAAAATAGGTAGATTTTTCTAAAACTTTATGATATAATAAAAAAATGTGAGAATTTTAAAAATGGAAAGGATTTGATTAAACATGCCAAGAAAAACAAAAATTATTTGTACATTAGGACCAGCAGTAGATGCACAAGAAATGATGGAAGGATTAATTAAAGCAGGAATGAATGTGGCAAGGTTCAACTTTTCACATGGAGATTATGAAGAGCAAGGATCAAGAATAGAAACCTTCAAAAGAGCAAGAGAAGCTGTAGGAAAACCAGTTGCAATGCTTCTTGATACAAAAGGTCCAGAAATAAGAATAGGAAAGTTTGCTACAGGAGAAGCAGAGCTTAAAGAAGGAGACACCTTTACTCTTTTAAATGAGGATATTGATGGAGATAACACAAAAGTTTCTGTTACATATAAAAATCTATATAATGAAGTAACACCAGGAACAAGAATACTTATTAATGACGGATTAATAGAAATTATCGTAGAAAAAATAGTAGGTAAAGACGTGGTTTGTAAAGTTCAAAATGGTGGAAGATTAACAAATAAAAAGAGTATTAATATTCCAAATTCTAAAATAAAATTACCAAGTATGACTGATAAAGATAAATCAGATATAATATTCGGTATAAAAAATGGATTTGACTATATAGCTGCATCATTTATAAGAAGAGCAGAAGATGTTTTGAATATAAGAAAAGTTTTAAAAGAAAATGGTGGAGAATATATAAAAATCATCTCTAAAATAGAAAATAGAGAAGGTATAGAAAATTTTGATGATATACTTGAGGTTTCTGATGGTATAATGGTTGCAAGAGGAGACTTAGGTGTTGAAATACCAATGGAAGAAGTTCCAATAAGACAAAAAGAATTTATTAGGAAATGTGGTCAAGCAGGAAAGACTGTAGTAACTGCAACACAAATGCTTGAATCAATGGTTCACAATCCAAGACCAACCAGAGCAGAGGTAAGCGATGTTGCTAATGCTATATATGATCAAACTAGTGCAATAATGCTTTCCGCAGAATCTGCAGCAGGTAAATACCCAATAGAATGTGTAAAAACTATGGATAAAATTGCAAGATCTATAGAAGGTTCTATAAAATATTGGAAAAGATTTAGAAATAAAGAGTTCCCAATAATAGGAAAAGATTATGAATACAATCTTAATTATTCAACCTGCATGACTGCTATGAACCTAGATACTAAAGCAATATTTGCTTATACAAATACAGGAAGAACAGCAAGAAATTTAGCTGGCTTCATGCCAAAATGCCCAATCTATGCTATTACTCCAAATGAAGAAATTAGCAAACAATTAGCATTAGTTTGTAATGTAAATCCAATTTTAGTAGAGAACAAAGGTAGTATTGATGACATGCTTCAAGCTGGAGTTGAAAAAGCTAAAGAACTAGGAATATTAGAAAAAGGTGATCTTATTGCTATAGCTGGTGGAGCGTCAATATTAGATGGTCAACATTCAGATATGAACAAGACAATTGGTGGAATTTTAAAAGTTGAATAGTTAAAGAAAAATATAGTATAAACATAAATTTGATAATTATTCAGATATAAAAAAAGATATAACTAGAAAGTGTAGTTATATCTTTTTTTGTTTTAACTTAAGCAGTAATATACATAACTATTTACAGATTGGGGAAAATAAGTAAATAGTTATAAACAATATCATGTATCAATTTACATAAAATATTCATATTATATAGTATACAATATAAAATAGAAGAAAAATAATGCTTCTATTAAATGAAAGGAAGGAAGAATATGTATAATAGATGCAGAAGATACAATTTTCAGCCTTATAACAGTAACCAAGTATTAGAAGATGTATGTGATAATGTTACAAATTATGAAAATACAGACTGTTGTAATATGGATAATTGCTGTATGAATGAGTATGACTGCGGTTGTGGATTTGATGAAGAAACAAGTGTATTTCCATATAATCCAATGCTTGCCCAAAGTTATGTACCAATTCAAACATTAGATAAAACTTTTACTCCTTGTTGTGGCCTAAAAAATGGAACAATATTTCCAGAATTAGTAAGCCCATATGAGCCAGGTCAAAGTATGGGATTTATTAATTACCTAAAAAGAAGGAATGAAATTGGAGAGGGGTGTAATGGATAATGGAAAATAATGAAGGAAATAGAAACTGTATGTGTAACAATAATAATGATTGCCAATATACTCCACAAGGTATAAATGCTGCATTTGGATATAATACAGCTGAAGCTCTAAGTGATGATTTGAATTGTTGCAATAGTTGTAATCAAGAAGAATGTATGCAAAATAGAAATAGAGTAAGATCAGAAATGATGAAACAAATTAAATGTTTAAGTTTTTCAATAGTTGATATATCAGAATATCTTGATACACATCCAGATGATAGAAAAGCAATTTGCTTGCATAAAGAATACTGCAATCAATTAGAAACTATAAAAGATAAGTATCAGAGAATATTTGGACCACTTACAATATATTATCCATGCAATAAATGGAGATGGCTAGAAGAACCATGGCCTTGGGAAAGGAGTGATTTTAATGTGGACTTATAATAAAGTATTACAATATCCAATAAATATAAAGTGTCCTAATCCAAAACTTGCCAAATTTATAATTTCTCAATATGGTGGGCCAGATGGTGAGCTAGCTGCTTCACTTAGATATTTATCGCAAAGATTTGGTATGCCAGATCAGAAATCAAAAGCAGTTTTAAATGATATAGGAACAGAAGAACTTGCTCACTTAGAAATGGTGGGAACAATAGTACATCAATTAACAGATGGAGTATCAATAGAAGAAATAGAAAAAGCAGGACTTGGAGCATATTACACTGATCATGGTGTAGATGTATATCCTCAGTCGGCTGCAGGAATGCCTTTCTCAGCATCTGTGCTAGCTTGTAAA
>CALXWU010000011.1 GCA_944392505.1 uncultured Clostridia bacterium
CTATATAAATTATACAGTTTATAAAAACGTATATCAATTGTCCTTTGTTCACCTGGAGCAAATTCTAGATTTATTAACGGAATCTCGTTTATAATTGAATCATACTCCATATCATTTGTATCTGTTAAACATATATCATTTCCATTATCACCAGAACATAATAATATAGTTTTATCACTTAAATTTTTTATCGTTATATTATATGTTTCATAACTTCTAAATTTATTTGAAGCATTGACTGTTATTTCTATATTAGATTGATTATTGCTTTCATTTATTTCTTCACTATATATATAATTGCTAATATTTAACCTATAACCGTCATCTTTCCTAACAACAGTTATGTAATCTTCTTTATTATTATCAATATCAACTGTACCTGATGATAAAATGTCGTCATTTATATATATAATTCTATATGTAAACTCTTGTGTAGTACTGAACCATAATTCAAGGATATAAGATTTCTCTGTATCAAATATTTCATTTATATAATCCTCTATAAATGTTTCAATATTATTAAAGACTTCCTCTTTACAATCTTGACTTAACAGATTATATGCATCTTGATAAGACTTTTCATTACAATAGTCTACAAATTTTTTTATTATTTCGGCATTTTTATCTGCCGTTTCTTCAGGTATTTCTTCTCCACTCAATACAGATTCAGTTGGCCTACTTAAATCTGGTACCTTCCATTCCGTTTGAGTTGAAGAGCCTTGGATATTAGCTAAGAAATTATTAATTATTTGAATTATAACAATAATAAGGACTATAATTATAATCGTTATTATTATCTTCAATCTGTTTTGATTCCAATATCTAATAAGTTTATTCATAATTATAGCCTCCATTATTTGATTAATCAATCTTCTTATATTTCTTTAATAATTTCATCATTTGTTCTTTTTGTCTCTCTAAGTCATGAGCCCCAATTTGAGGATTTGCTTTTTTAATACCTCTTTCGAAATCACCATATACTCCTTGCACATATTTCTCGTCTGTTCTTAACTTGCCTTCATCGTATCTATCAGCAATTTTTGCAATTGTAATAGACTGTTGCTTAGCCATATCAGCCATATTATCACTAAGTTCTTCAGTTCCTGACGATTCAAGCATTTCTTGCTTAATAGAATCCTCTAATTTTAATGTCTGTTTAATTGCCTTTTTGTCTGTTATTCCTTGATTATTTACCTCCGCAGCCCTATCTAATATTGTATTTAATTCTTTACCTTTTACTTCAAATTCATCTCCAAAATACTCTATATTTGATTCATCTGCTTTAAATTCTCTCGCTTGTTGAGCCATCACAGCTGCGTTTTTGCTTCCATAATAACCCTCTTGGAAAGCAACATTTGCACCATGCATCACTTGGCCACCAGCACTTGCAAGTCTTCCTCCTACAACAGTTGCCCCGAGTGCTGCACCTGCTCCACCGTATCTTAATACATCTTCTAAATCTCCTCCTGCTATGCCAATTCCTAAACCAACGGCTCCTAATGCAGCAGCACTCAATCCTCTTACTGCAGTCCTTCCTGCAAAGTTTGCAATCTTTCTAGGCGTAAAGGTTGTCTTTGCTTTATTTAATGTATACTTAGCTCCTTCTTTTGCAACATTTCCAACTCCTCTTATGGCCCTTCTTGGAAGAGACATCTTTGAATTATCTTCATATGCTCTTATAGAGCTTTTTGGAGTTATGTTAGAGCTATTTGGAGCTATGTTAGAGCTATCTAGGGCTATGTTAGAGCTATCTGGGGCTACATTAGAAGTAAAGTTTTGTCCTTCATCTATGCCACGAGCTTCTTCTTGATTAGCCTGTATAGCACCATTATCTCTAGAAGGTGTTCCTGAATTTAGTCGTGATGCTGTAGCACTAGCTCCAGTATTACTTTGCGAATTTAATCTGGTATTTGTACTTTGGGCAGAGGTTGAGGTAGCGGTAGGACTAGCAAAAGCAGATAAATCCTTTCCTATTTCATTCTTATCTTTTATTTGTTCTTTTGTTCTTATCTTACTCTGTGTTGCCGAACTTTTACCAGAGGAGCTTCTTCTTCTATTTGCTATATTTGATAATGATTTGAATGCTGCTGCTCCACCAAACATTCCAAGTGCAGTGCTCATGCCTCCTGCTGTTGCAGATTTTTCAAATCCAAACATCTTTCTAAGTAGTTTCTCTGCTGGTATAATGAATGCTAAGAATAATATTGCATAAATTGGATTTTTAACTACTATATCTGATGCTGCGCCTAAGAAAACCGTATATATAATTAAGTGGAATGGTTGTAATAAAGCATTAAACACAAATTCTCTAAACCATATTCCAAAAGCCTGAGCTTTTCCGTCTGATATTTTATCTATTGGATATGTAATTGCTATTAATGGTGCCATTAAAGTTAAAAATGCCATTGTAATAGCCCTCTTTATATATGTCCAGGTAAACATCACAGTGTATATAACTAGAGCTAAATAGAATATCATATATATTAGTCTTGCGCCAAGATCAGCATATTGAATTTGTAGTCTAGTTAATCCTGTTAGGTCTGTTTTAAATGTAAAATTTCCATTATCTGAATCTAAAACTTGTACATTAACCTCAGCAACTCCTGCTAATCCTTCTGTTATCATTTCCGTTAGACTCAATATAAATGACATTATATAATGTAAAAAGAATAATAAACACATTGCCACGAACCAATTAAATAACATTTCTTTATATTTCGATTTATCCGTTGCTGAACTAGAAATAACCATTCTAATACCAACATAAAGTAAAACTGAGAGTAGTGCCACTAAAGCCAAGTTTCTTAAGGCAACATACCAGCTCGCTATTGTATTATGTAACATTTGCGTAACTGAATGTTCATTCATCTCAGCTCCATTTGTCTCATCAGACCAATCTTTAGGATTAATGAAGTTTGCATCAAGTGCTGGGACTTGGTTTCCAAAAATCTTTTCAGGTGTATATTTAATTACCGGAACTCCATAATCCTTTGCTGCCCAACTTCCAAGCCATCCAAACCATCCTTTATCAAATTCTCCCGAATCTATTGTTATATCGGCCGCTCCTGAAGCGTTCATATCATATTTAGCAAGTATCTGGTCAAATTCATCATTACTTCTCATCAGCAAGAATGAATCAAATGGATTGATTATCGTCAATGCTCCACTTATAGCGCCTCCTGCCAGACTTGTTACATTAATTGTTCCATCATACATAAAAAACTGTAGCGCTGATAGAATTGCATCTCCAAGGCCAGTTATAAGATCGATGATTGGCCCCATTAGAACTCCACCAAAATCAGCTCTTGAATATGTAGGCATTATGAAGTTAAAAGATAAAACTATTACTATCAAAATTACTATTTTTTGAATTGACTTTTTGCTCATAAATCTTTTCATTTTTTCCCCCTAATAATTTGCACTTTTCTTCCTCTCTTTTTGCACTAGTTTGTTTAGGTTTGTTTCCACAAATTCAAATTCCTTAGCTGTTGGTCTAATTTGTATGATAGCACTATCTGGCCCTACTTTTAGTAAACCTTCTCCTTTTAAACAAGTAACTAAAAAGTTTGCTTCACCTTCACTTAGTTTAAATACTTCCTTTAAATATTGAATTTCTGATTTATCTTGTGCTAAGAATAATTTGGTATCAGATGAAGTTAAAACAGCTTGTGCTTCTGGTTTCTCATAAAAGTCTTGGAATCTTTGAGATATGATTGCTAATGAAACATTTCTTTTTCTCGCACGTCTAGCCATTGTATTTAGGAAGTCTACAGCTTCTGGGTATGGCAGTAACATCCATGCTTCGTCTACTAGAACTCTTTTCTTTGCCGCTTTACTTTTATCCTCACTATTTTTCTTAACATATTTTTCCCAAATCCACTCTAGTAATATTTGTTGTGCAAGTGGTCGTGCGAATTTTTCTTCAAGTTGTGATATGTCTAAGTTTATAAATAATGTTCCGTCTAACAAATCAAAGGTAGATTGTCCATCAAAATACGCCATCTGACCATCATATTCTCTTATGTATTGTTTCATAACTTTAAGTAGATAGCTGTAGTGGAAGTTGTAATCTTGGTTTGTATTATCTGCAGCTTTTTTTTCTATTCTTTTATACCATGAACCAATTGTTGGCATGTCTTTTTTCTTTCTGCCCAATAGATTGTTGCCAAACTCCCCTGTAGTAGCTTCAAATATACTGTTTGGATCATTGTTAATTCCATGTGCTGCATATTCTTCTGCAACAGATTCAGCTATAATTTGTTTTGTAAGCTCATTTACTTCTTCACTTCTTGTACTACCCTTTGCCATTGTAAGTAATGCTTGTGTAACGTCTTCTACTTTATTTTCAACATTTAAAACCAATCTATCTTTACCAGTTATTTCGTCCTTTACAATCTCTGTTTCTATATCAAATATATTTATAACAGTTTTAGATGTTGGGCTTATAACGACATTAACTCCTCCAAGGCTTTCAGCTACTATGCTATACTCTCCTTCTGCATCTAAGGCTAAACTCTGTACTCCCATTAGTACTGCGGATCTTGAAATTAATGTTTTCATTGTAACAGATTTTCCTGCACCAGACTTAGCAAATATAACCATATTGTAATTTGTAAGTGAATTGTGAAAATTATCAAATAAAATTGGTACTCCTGTCTGTTTATTAATTCCTAATGGTACTCCTGAAGGATGTCCTACTTCTGAAGTTGTAAATGGAAATACGGTTCCCATTGATCTTCTATCAAAGGTATGTGTTTTTCTAATCTTATCATCCATAAGTGGCAAATTAGATTTGAATGCTTCTTCTTGCATTCCCCAAGCACTTTTTATGCCAACTAGCGATTTTGACATTTCAGAAGAAAGTAGTTTTGTAAATCTATCTAGGTCTTCTAGGTTATATGCAAACAATGTAGAAATTACTGATGCCTCATATAATTTATTGTATCCTGCAGCAATTTCATCTCTCAATTCTTCTGCTTCTAATCTTTTTTGGCTTAAATCACTTTCCCTATTTATATTTCCTCTATCTGCTGCTACAATTCTTTCTGTTTCAATTTCGTTAATTACTCTATTCAATTCATTTTGTGACCTAGATTCTGCAATTGGGCTTATGTATATTGAAGTATTAATATCTCCAAATAAATACATGTCTCTAAATAATTCTGGAAATGTACACATTCTAGGTAATGTAGATACGAAGAAACTTCTCGCATATCTAGTAACATTAGAAATAATTTCTAAGTGATCTATATTAGATGCATCTATACCAGATGGTGCAATTAATTCTTTTATTGTTTTCTTCCTTAGAATTTTATATTCATCCGGTTTTGTGTAATCACTAGGCTGTTTTTGTTCTTCTTCTCTTGGTTTTTTCTTGAACATTTGCTTTTGTACCTCCTTCTTTATTTTTTCTTTGTTGTTTTTCTTCTTTCACTCTATTTATAGCATCATCTGCTATATCGCTTCCAACTATTGCTCTATTTTGCTCAATTATCAATTCAGCCATTTGAGCTATTAAGTCATCCATATTTTCTTCTTTTCTTCTAAAGGCTCTTTCTTTAGCAGATTGTGCTTCTATTACTTTTTCATTTGCCTTGTTAAATCCTTCTTCTTCAATTCTTCTGTTTAGTTCGTTCATCTTCTTATCTAGCACATCTGGTGCTGTAGAGTATAGTTCATCATATCTTGCTGCTAACGCTTTATCTAATCCATACACTTCTTCTTCATCTCTATTATAAGCCACATAAAGTAAATCTACTAACTCGTTTGAAGTTAATATTTTACTGTTCACTTCACATCCTGCTAAAGTGCTTACTATTGATTGGCATCTTGTATATAACTCGGAAAAAGCCATGTTTTTAATTTCTTCTTTATCAAAATTATTTTGTCCAAGGTCTTCTGGATAGTATGGTACAATAATATAATATTTTTGATTAAGGACGTTCTTATTTAAACTCATTTTTTCTGTATTGTATATAATATCTTTTCCATACTCATTTAAATTTCTTTGTTTTGTAAGTTCATAGTATGCTTTATTAATTTGCTCTTTTGTATAATTTCCAGAGCTAATCATTTCTTTATATCTAGCTTCCTGTTTAAATAAATTTTCTTCAATTCGTTTAACATTATCTCTATATGATTGTAAACTTTTTTCCAAATTAATTGTTCTTGTTTGAACATAAATTTGTATTGGATACCTTATAGTATTTAAAAATTGAATAAATCCTTCTTCTACCGCATTTTTTTCTATTGCAGACATAAGGTCATAATTGATTCCTTGACATTCTAGAACCATTACATATTTATTTCCATCTTTTTGAATAATCATATTGTCTTCTACTCTATCAAATTCCATAAAGTCCATAACTGATGCTACTGTGAATGTTTTTTCCTTTTGTGTACCCTTTTTCTCTTCTGAAATATTTTCAACTTTATTTACGTTCTTTTTCTTTTCCTTTTTCTTTTTAGAAAAAAAGTATACTAATACTAAAATCATAATCAATACTACAATTGCAATAATTATGATTGTTAAAACATTAGTTAATGTTTCTATATTACTTGGCATTTGTATCTTCCTCCTCTTTATAAATATATATTTTTCTTCCTTTTGTTTTAAACTTTATGGCTCTTCTAATTACATCATCAATATTTTCCCCTCCAGTTTTTTTGGTGAATTCAAATTTTTCTAAATTGGGGATCTTAAATGTTCCTATTATAAAACCAATTAATGCAAATATAGCAGTAATTATTAAGCCGACTGTGGTTAAATTCAATGCAGAAAACATAAAATAGAAAATCAATCCTATACATCCCGCTATTACAGTGTAAATCATACTCTTACCTGTAAAAATGAATAAAATTCTTCCCTCTCCTTTAACATTTCTAGGCAAATTATATGTTCCCATATGTTCCTCCTTTGTACACAATTACATCTAACATTTATTATATCAGATAATTTTATAAAAAGATACAAAAAAAACAAAAAAAGTGCATAAAAAATGCACTTTTAACATAATTGTAATATTTTTGTAACATAATTGTAATATTTCTGATTAAGAATTGTTAAAACTTGTTCCTAAAGATACTACAACTTTAGTTATGGCTGATGCACCAAATATTAATATTGCACCAACCAGGTATGGTATCATTGTCTTTTTGTATTCAGCTTTTTCTGATGCACTACCCATCATATACTTTATACCCAATATTAATAAAACAACAACCGCTACGACAACGCCAACAGTAGTAATTACTCCTATAATTTGATTACCTATATCAGTAACACTGCCTTGTGCTCCTGATGGAGTTCCTGTAAGTTGTCCAGCAATATCTTCAGCGTCTACTGCCATTGCATATGTATTAAATGCAAATATTAGCATTAAAGCAATAAATAATATAGCTCCTGCTCTTTTAATAAAAGTATTCATGTTCTTCCTCCTTAATATTTTATTTATATTATATATAGATATCCTTTTTTTAGGATAATTTTAAAATCTACTTTATACTCCTCTCATAATGTTAACTACTAATCTCCAAATGGCAAATGCTCCAAATACAACGATGCATCCCGCTATATATGGAATTAAAGTTTCCTTGACTTTAGCTTTTTCTTCTACACTTCCTGTCATGAATTTTATTCCTATTACTAATCCTACAACTACAGCCACTACTATACCAATTACTAATAGTGCAGTATATAAGGGACCCGATAGATTTTGGAGATCATCTTCTGTTATAGGTTGATCACTTGCTCCATCACTAATAAAATCATCTGCTCCTGATACAATCTCTCCAATTCCTGAAGCATGAGAATTATTGATTGGAAAAGTGGCACAAATCATAATACTAATTAATGCAATAATAATAGCCTTCGTTAATATTCTCATATTTGTTCCTCCATTCTTTTATGTATTAAAATCAGCCACTGCTTCTGCAATTATTCCTACCACCTGAGTTATAGCTAAAAGCATAAATGCTCCTATTAAATAAGGAATCATAGTTTTCTTATATTCTGCTTTTTCTGATACACTACCCGTCATGTATTTTATACCTAATACCATTAGAGTAATAAATGAAACTACAATTCCAATAACCTTTATAGTTCCTATTATTAGATTGGCTTTATCCATTAACGGATCAATATCAGATTGTGTTGGTCTATTGTTTTCCGGACTAAAAGCATCTGGGTCAATTAGTCCTGTTGACTGATCTATTGCACTATCTTGCAATTGTTCACGTATATCCTCAAGAATATCGTCCAATGAGAATGATGGTCTTCCAATCATTGAATCAATTGTCTCCTCAGTCCCCCCTGGTCTAGGCAAATCCTCCATAGTGTAGTCCCCATAACCACTTGCAAGTCTAATTTCAGACGAAACTGTATAATCTGAGGCCATAGAAATTGTTGTCATTGATATCGTGCCTACTAAAGTAATAATTAATATTATAATTAGTGCCTTAAAAGCTTTTACCATATTTACAGCCTCCTTTTTGATTTATGTATCTCTTTCCTTGAAATAATTTTAAATTTACAATTTATCTGTTTGTTTTGATAGTTAATCAACCAGCTCTCAAACACACCTACGTAAAATATTATATATGAAATAAGGCACCTACTTATATTCTGCTTTTTTCTATGATTCACCTTATAACTTAATTATAAATTATTTCTTTTTAATTTGCAATACATGATAACACAATTTTTGATCATTTTGTATATTTGTAATAAAAAAATAATATTTTTGTAATGTTTTTGTAACATTTAAAGAGGCAAAGTCTCCCTTTACCTCTTTATAATTAAACATTATTTTATTAAATTTAGTCTAAATAAATTATTATGCAATTATCTTAAAGTTCTTTTCTTTCTTATTCCCTCTTTTACTTTCTTCTTTTTACTTAAATTTAATTCTATTTTATAGTATTCAGCTATCAATTGATCCAGCTCCACACTTATTTTATAAGTGATAGAATAGTCCTCTCCATTAATTATGCTATCATTTAGCCTTTCTCTTAATCTGCAAATTTCTTCATTTAGCATAAAACCACTCTCCTTTTTAACATTTTTTCTTTTGTATATATTAAAAATACCATATTCTTACATTTTAGTCAATCTTTTTTTGTTGATTTCAAGCGGTTTTTGCCAACTTTCGTATTCTTTTTTTCGACAATGTTCTACATATTATTTATCTTGCTTACACTTTACAACAGACATCACCATATTCTCTTTTTTAAAGACATTTTTTAAAATCTTTTCTGTGTATTCTTTTGTTACATGATCATATTCATCTATATAATCAAAACTATTTATTCCCTTCATGCTATCTGCCAAGAACATTCTAGCGATGTCTCCCACGCTGTTATATTCAGCTACATAGTCACCATAAACTTTTCTTCTTATTCTTTCAAAGTGCTCATTATCTAAACCATCTTCTTTAAATTTCTCAACTGTTTCTTCTATTTTTTCTTTTACTGTTTGTGGTGCTTTTGATTCTCCTGATATAGTAATATGTGCATATTCATCACTGAATTCATAATCTATATCAGGTTGTGATATTAAAACTCCTTTTTCATAAAGTTCTTTATATGTTTCTGAACTTTTTCCAATTATCATATTTAATAATATTTCTATTGCAATATGTTTCTTTACAATTTCGGATTTATTTTCCATTCCTTCCATGTCTTTATATCCTATTGCAAAAATTGGCATACTTACTTCCATTTCTACTTCTTTATATTCTTTATTAATGCTATTTTCTTTTGGCGGGTAAATTCTCTTAATCTCATCCTGAGCTTCTTTTGGCAATAATCTCTTTTTTATCTCTTTTAATAATTCTTCTGGAACAAAATTTCCACATACCACCATTATCATATTTGATGGATTATAGAAGGTGTTATAGCATTTATATAGTACCTCTGGAGTTATTTTGCTAATTGATTCTACACTTCCTGCAATATCTATTTTTATTGGATTGTTTTTATACATGCAATCCATTGCATTCATGTATAGCCTCCAATTAGGCTCATCATCATACATTTTTATTTCTTGTGCAATAATTCCTTTTTCTTTTTCTACATTTTCATCTGTAAAGTATGGATGTTGAACATAATCCATAAGTTCATCTAGTCCCTCATAAAAGTTGTCTGTACACTCAAATAAATATGCTGTATGGTCATTGGTGGTATATGCATTTGCTTCTAATCCCAAGGCCATTAATGTATCTAAACTATTTGTGCCATTTGGTTGTTCAAACATTTTGTGTTCCAAGAAATGTGCAACTCCATCTGGAATAAAAACTTCTTCTCCAGTTTTGGGCATAATAAATCTATTATCAATAGAGCCGAAATGTGTTCCCCAAATGATGTATTTTTTATCTAAATTGGGTTTTGGTATAATAATAACCTTCATACCATTTTCTAATTTCTCTATATATGCTTTTTCTTTTATCCTTGAGTTTTCAATTATTTCCATTTGCTTTTTCCTCCTTATATTTTATCAAAATCAAGAAAGATTTTTAATTTTGACTTACTGAAATTAGGTTTTTATTTTTTACCCTAGTCCCTTAAGAAATAAATTGTATCAATCCAAACATCTTTAGCAAGTTCTATAATATCTTGTTTTGAAACTTGTTCTATTTTATTTATATAATCCTCTATAGAAGTAAAAGATTCAGACAATTCTTGGCTATAATAATATGTTATTTCAGAATCTTGTTCTGCTGTAGTTCCCTTTATTGCACCTATAATAAGGTTCTTGGCATTTTCCATATCTTCCTCTGTAAAATCTCCTTTTGCCATATCCTGTACCTGTTCTTTAATGGTACTTAGTGCCTTTTCATATTTATCTATTTCTATACCACATCTAATGAAGATTGCATCTTTTTGCCTTCTAAATGTAGAACTAGCAGTATATGCTAAACTATTTTTCTCTCTTACATTTTGGAACAATTTTGAATTTGCTCCTCCTCCTAAAATTGCATTATATACTGATGCAATAAATCTCGCATTTTCTTTTTTGCTATTTACTCTTAAACCTAAAACCAAGTTGCCTTGTCCTACTTGCATATGCTCTTCTACAATATTTTCTGGTTTTGTTGATACTTCATTTGGTATAGTTTTATCTACTACATAAACAGCTGCTCTTGCCTTTAATTTTGATATTTGTTCGTTATGTTCTATCATCTTAATCATTTCCTCTGGAGCATTTTCTCCAGAAGCGAAAATATCTATTTTGCATTTACCAATAAATTCTTTATAATATTCAAATAAATTCTCTGGAGTTATTTTTTCTAAATCCTCTACATATCCATATTTATATAGACCATATGGCTCTCCTTTAAACATTTCTTCCACACATCTTTCAAAGGAATATGCTCTTTTATTATTAATCTTACCTTCGATTATTTGTTTTAGTTTATTTTTCTCGCTTTCTACATATTCTGCTTTAAATCCACCCTGCTGGGTTAGTGGATTAAAAATTATATCAAATAAGATATTTAAACTTTTCTTGGTTAGTTCTTCTTTTTTTGGTAGAAATTCTTCATTAATTGTTTCTAAATAGAATTTCATAATATGGTTATCTCCAGTTTTTTCTATACCACAATCAAAACTTGCACCATACATTTCTTCTAATTTTTTACTAATCAAATCCTGTGATTTAATATTTTGTGTACCTCTTCTAAGAATTGCAACAACAAGCGCTGTTTTTGTTACATCTTCTCTGGTTAAAGGTGCAGCTAGAAATACAGCATATAAATTAGTTTTAAATTTATTAGTAATGATATTATGAATTGTAATTCCTTCCTTTATTTCTTTTTTTGTATAATTCATAATTTTCACCCATCCTTTCTCATCTTTCTTATTATAATATTATTTCCATAAACTATACAAGTATTTGTTTTTTTATTATTTTCTCTTTAAACTTCAAAAAACTGAAAACTAGGTTTACTAATTTTCAGTTTTATAAATATGTATTAAAATTTTCTTTTTCTAGCTGCCTCTGATTTTTTCTTTCTCTTAACACTTGGTTTTTCATAGTGTTCTCTCTTTCTGACCTCTTGCAATACTCCATTTCTTGCACATTGTCTTTTAAACCTTTTTAAGGCATCTTCTATATTACCATTATTAACTTTAACCTCTGACATTTTATTCCCCTCCTTCCAGTATTACACATATATGTGTTCAGTGCGGGATTTCTTTTTGTTCTTTTTTCTTGAACAAATATTATTATACTTAAAACTCAATATTTTGTCAATACTGGAATGAAGGTTTTGACAATTTTATCCAAATATTTACTTATTTAATTCTTAGCCTATCTCCTGCATAAATTAAATTCTGATTAATTATATCATTTTTTACTACTAGCTCCTCTACAGTTGTATCAAAATTCCTAGCAATCTCTGCTAATGTATCTCCTCTTTTTATTGTATAATATTCTTCTGAATTATTTAGATTGTTTGAAACCGTTATGATTTCGTCTACAAAAATCAAATTTGGGTTTTGTATATTATTTATTGCTGC
Organism: uncultured Clostridia bacterium; assembly: GCA_944392505.1. Taxonomy (GTDB): domain Bacteria; phylum Bacillota; class Clostridia; order TANB77; family CAG-508; genus CALXVA01. The sequence goes on from CALXWU010000011.1 coordinate 12,517, forward strand.
TAAATGGCTTATTGAACTATTGTATTTTATAGCGATATCTGCAAGTGTATCTCCGCTTCTTACTTTATATAAAATTCTATCTTCTTTATTACATTTAGGATCTTCTACTTCTGGGACTTCCTCAACTGTATCCAATAATATATCTTCTGTAAATTCGTCTAAATCTACATTTCCATTTATTCCACTTACTCTACCTGTTGAACTGTATTGGTATCCTACCCAATTCTCCCAATTTCCATTGTCCTGAGGTTCACTTACTCCATATTGTGCCACCCATAATGGCTCTCTTGCTACCTCACTATTAAATACATATGTTGCATCATATGTGTTACTGTATACCACAACTTCTTTCCCAGATAATCTTTTTACTTCCTCCATATATGCTAGTGCAATTTCATTTATTTGGCTTCTACTTAAACTACCGAATGACTCAAAATCCATGGCTAATCTACAGTCTATTTGCTTGCCAGAGATTAAAGAAACAAAGAATTGAGCTTGCGTCCTTGCAGCTTCTACACTTCTAGCTGTCATATAATGATATACTCCAATTTTAAAGCCATACCTTCTTGCTTGCTCATAATTTCTTTCAAATTGTGCGTCTTCATAGCTAAAACCTTGCCCTGCTCTTATGTATACTACTTCTATTCCAGCTTCTTTTACTCTAGCAAAGTCTATGTCTCCTTGCCATTCGCTAACATCTATTCCTTTATATATTTCATTACTTGATGGAGATAAAGCATATACTGGAACTGTAATTACTAAGAGTAGAATAAGAAGAAATGCACCTGTCAAAAATTTTTTATACATAAAAAACTCCTTTCATAATATATTTACTAATATATTATGAAAGAAGCTTCTAATATGATATTGCTATAGTACCTCATAATTTAAAAGTTTAATCTTGTTGGACCAGAAATCTTCATTCTCATCTATATCTTTAGATAAATCTGTACTTAAATACTTTTTGTTATCATCAGCAAATACTGTAACAACTGGCTTATTCACTTCTTTTTGATAAATTATGCTTGCAATAAGATTTGCTCCTGAAGAAATGCCTACTCCTAAGCCTAGTTCTTTGGCTAATCTTCTAGACATATTAACTGCATCATCATCATTTACTAGTATCACATCATCTACTAGGTCTCGATTAAATAGATCTGGAATAAAGTCGTCTCCTATTCCTTCTATCTTATGGTTTGAAATCATCTTATTTTGTGAAATAAGTGGCATTTTATCAGGTTCCATTGCAATTAATTTTATTTCATCATCATATTTTTTTAGTTTCTTGCCTACTCCTATTAATGTTCCACCTGTACCAACTCCTGAGATAAAGGCTGAAATTTTTTCTGGTAATTTCTCTACTATTTCTTCCCCAGTTGTTTCATAATGTGCTAATAGATTGTCTGTGTTAGAAAATTGGTTAGTCAAAAATCCATTGTTTTCTCTAGCAAATCTTTTAGCTTCTTCTAAACATTTTTTAAATCCACCTTCTTCTTTAGAAATTAAGGTAACCTGTGCTCCATAATTTTCCATAAGTTTTACTCTTTCTATGCTTGCCCAATCTGGCATAAAAATATATACTGGATGCTTGAAATATGCTCCAAAAGCTGCAAGTGAAATGCCTGTATTGCCACTTGTTGCCTCAACAATTGGCATATTTTCTTTTAATTCTCCTCTTTGTATAGCTTTTACTATTATATAATAAGCCACTCTATCCTTTATACTTCCTGTAGGATTGTAATATTCAAGCTTGGTATATACATATTTTATTTTATCTTCTAATCTATATATTATCCTTATCATTGGAGTATTTCCTATATGTTTTAGCATTGCTTTTCATCTCCTTTACCTTTTAAATGTATTTATTATATATAATATACAATTCTTTTTCAACTGTTATTTTTATTGTAGAAACCTTTAAACTTATTATAGTTAACCTGCTATTATATATTTTATATATATTTTTTTTATTTATTTATTCGAAGTTTCATGTATTGAAAACCTTATTTTTTTATATTATAATATCCTTATATAAACTCATTAATGGAGGTGTAGTTATGGATAAAATTGCAATTATATCTGATGTTCACGGTAATATTACTGCTCTTAAAGCTGTCATTAAGGATATTGAGGCCAGAAATATTGATAAGATTTTCTGTTTAGGTGATAGTGTACTTAAAAGTTGTAATTCAGATCAAGTGATTGATTTGCTTCGCGAAAAATGTGATGTAATAATAAAAGGAAATTGTGATGATGCTATAACTAGACCTGATATACCTAAAGGGAAATTTTGGACGAGAGATTTAATTGGCGAGGAACGTGCTTCATTCATATATAACTTACCAATTTCTTATGAGTTTTACATGAGTGGTTATTTAATTAGGCTTTTTCATGCTTCTCCTTTTGGTTTAGATTATGTATTTAACCCAATGTTTTCTAACAAAAATACTGTATATTCTGCGACAGAGATTCATGATGCCCTGGAATTATTCGAAAACACTAAATTAATTGGTAAGACTGATAAAGATCCTATTCCAGATATAATTGGGTATGGTCATATTCATACTCCAAATATAGTTAGAATACGTAATAAAACTATATTTAATCCTGGTAGCGTTGGAATGCCTATAGAAATGCTAAATGATGATCCTAAGGATAAAACTAATCGTTTCTCTACTGTTGCATCATATATTATCTTAGAAGGATTTTTGGATAGTAAAATTTTATCTTCAATTAGTTTTAATATTGTTAGATTACCTTATGATATAGAAGAAGAAATAAAATTATTAGAAAAGTCTACCTTGCCTAGCAAGAAAAGAGTTATTGCAGAATTAAGAAGTGCTACGAATTATTTAGGTTAGATTTGTTCTTGTTTTAGACTTATGTTTTATTTATACTTTTGTATAAATAATTGTTAATATTTTTATAGTATTTTGCAACAGGTAATAAGCAGAAGGGAGGTTTATATGGATGATAAACTGAATAATGTTAAAGAAATTTTAAGAAAGTATGATCAATTACATTTAATTAGCTTCTATGCTGAACTTACTGAAGCTCAAAAAAGTTATTTATTAAATCAGCTTCTAAATATAGATTTTGAGCAGATTTTAAATTTATATGAAAAATCAAAGTTAGAGGTATTGGCTTCAACTGAAGAGATTGAACCCTTAGATTATTCAATTAAATCAGATTTTTCTAACAGTAAAGTTAAGCAACTTGAGGGGATAGGATGGAAAGCCATAAAGGCTGGAAAAGTTGGAATAATTACTCTCGCTGGAGGACAAGGTTCTAGACTTGGTTTTCCTGGACCAAAAGGTACTCTTTATTTAGAAACTACTCCAAAAAAATCTTTATTTGAAATTCTGTGTGACTACATAAAAGGATATTCTGCAAAATTCAAAATTAACCTTCCTTGGTACATAATGACTAGTAGCGACAATTATTTTGATACCATAAGTTTCTTTGAGAAGAATAATTTTTTTGGATATGATAGAAATAGTATTGTATTCTTTAATCAAGAAAATATGCCAATAATAGATACAAATGGTAAGTTAGTGCTTTCTGAAACATATAAAATTAATCTTGCTTCCAACGGAAACGGTAATGTTTTTAGTGCTTTGCAAAAAGCTAATTTGGTCAGAGACATGGAAAATAAAAAGCTACAGTGGCTTTTTATCGGTGGGATAGATAATGTTTTATTAGACCCATTAGACCCTGTTTTTATTGGATACACTATTAATTCCAAGTATGAAGTAGGTTCGAAATGTTTATTTAAGCAGTCTCCAGAAGACCTTTCTTGGATATTTGCTAAAAAAATGAAAAAGCCAGCTATTGTTGACTGTGAAAACTTTACTGAACAACTGTCTAAAATAACAAATAGTAACGGAAAATTTTTATACAGGGAAACAAATATGCTTGCACATTTGTTTAGTCTTAAAGCCATAAAGAAAATGTCTAATATATCTTTACCATATCATAGGGCCTTTAGAAAAAATGCTTTTGTGAATGAGGAAGGAATGAAACAAGTTCCTGATAGTCCTAATGTATATAAGTTTGAACAGTTTGTTTTTGATGCTTTTTCATATTTTGATAATATTGCACTCTTAAGAGTTAATCCTGAAGAAGAATTTGCACCTATAAAAGACTTTAATAGTAATTTTAATCCAGAAGTTGCTGCAGAAAAATATGAAAGAATTGTAATGAGGAAATGAGATTTATTCTTGTATTTCCTCTTTAATCTTTTTTATAAAATCAGGTGTTTTAATATATCTTTAAAGATAAAATATTAAAACACCCTATAACTATATTTTTTCACTAGCGCATTTACCTCATCGCCTGCTAGGAGGCTGATTATATTTTCTACATTTCCATTATATAATATAATATATTTAACTGTCAATATCTACTTTATACGAAATAACTAATAATAGAAATATATTATTATTATATTCAAATTGTTTTTGGGTATTCTACATTTTAATTATTTTAGTTTTTAAATAGAATATCATAATTCGACAATTATAGACAATTTTTTCAATGAGTTTTACATTTTTTGTAAAAAGTATTGCTTTTTTATTGTTTATAAATTATAATTGGTCCAAACTTTAAGAGATACACAAATTAGTTTTTAATCTTGGTATGGCCATACCTTTTATTTCATAGATTAATTTTTGTCTAACATAATTTTTTTCTAGGTGTTTTAGTGATATTCAAATTTTATTTTGTTCTTTTTTAGATATTATACTATTTCCTTTTAAAATAATTATAAATGTTAGTTATATAGTAGTATCTACAGTATATACTGTTTTCTTTTGATGTAGAAGATGCATATTCTACATCTTCTAATATTGCACACCAACTAATTCATATTCATAATTTTCATAATTAGGCATATATTTTTTTATCATTTCATAGAAATTCTTGCTACTTTTGTTAATTTTTAAACGGCAGAATTCATAGAATACAACATATTCTATAATTTCTTTTCTATATTTTACAATATCTGGATTTATTATTAGTTTATTTGCAAAGCATTTTCCTAATCTTTTATCTAATCTCATTATTTTGTAATCTTCTGGAGCAAATTTAAGAGTTGTCCTTACTTTTTCCATTATTACATCTAATTCTTTATTTGCAATTGCATCATACATTTTTTCTAATAACATTTCTATTATTATGTCATTATTTAATTTTTTATATTTTGTTGGAAGGCTTATTTCTATTTGCTTTTCCTTTAAATCTAGTTTTGGTTTTTTTACTCTTTTATATACTACATTTAGTTCATAGCTTACGCCAAATATTTTTACTGATTTAAATATGCTTTCTTTTACATTTTTCATGTTGATTGCCCCCTCTTTTTAATTTCGTTTAATTTGTTTTTCTTGAACTTTTGTTTGTATTATTTTACACTCTATTTTTTATTTTGTCAATAGTTTTTCGAAATTTTGTTCGATTTTTTTGTTGGTCGATTTGTCCCTTTATTTTACTGGCTTACAGCATTTTTTTGCAAATTAATAACTAGCTAAATTTACAAAATTGACTAACTTAATTCTCTATGATAAAGTATATACAAAGTTTAATTTTTGAAAGGATGATAATATATGAAAAATTCTTTTAAATCTGTTGCTATGAAGGAAGAAAATCCTAAATGGAATAATGCTATTTCAAGACTCTCTCCTTTATATTCTAGGAATAATGATATTCGTTCTGAATTCGAAAGAGATTTTACAAGAGTTATACATAGTAATGCTTATAGAAGGCTAAAACATAAAACCCAAGTATTTTACTCTCCACAAAATGATCATATATGCACACGTATAGAGCATGTAAATCATGTTGAGTCAATTAGTTATACTATAGCTCATTATTTAGGCTTAGCAGAAGAACTTACAAAGGCAATCGCAGTATCTCATGACCTGGGTCATAGTCCTTTTGGACATAAGGGAGAGAAAATTTTAAATGATATTTGCAAAAGAGATATTGGAACTTCCTTCTGGCATGAGAAAAATGGTCTTTATTTTGTAGATAATGTTGAATTGTTAGAGGATAATGAAGGCTACAAACAGAATTTGAATCTAACATATGCAGTACGAGATGGTATAATTTCTCATTGTGGTGAAATTGATGAAAATGCTATTGTACCTAGAGAAGATTTTATTGATTTAACTGAATATCAATTTCCAAATCAATTCGCACCATATACTTGGGAGGGCTGTGTCGTTAAAATTTCTGATAAAATTTCATATATTGGTAGAGACATCGAAGATGCTATATCACTTAGAATTCTTGATGAACATTTAGAGGAGTTGCATAGCCTTCTTGGACATAAAGATAATATAAAAAACAATATGATAATTAACAATACTGTTATAATAAATAATTTAATTTATGATTTATGTAACAACTCTTCTCCTGAAAAGGGCTTGTGCTTTTCAGATACCTCCTTAGAGCTTATGAATAAAATAAAGGAATTTAATTATAAATTTATTTATGGTGCTGAGATTTTGGAGGCTTCAAACCAGTATTTTTCTGTTGTAATAAACCAAATTTATAATACTTTAAAGAAATGCTATGATGGCTTGAGAACTATAAACAACTTAAATTATTTGAAAAAATTCTATCCAAATTTAGTTAATGGATTTATGGAATGGATTAATAATTTTTCTAAAACTGGAAATAGAGAAGGTTTGAAAAATAGGGTTTTATTTGATATTGAGAAACCTACAGATTATTATTTCGCAATTGTTTTATATATCTCTGGTATGACAGACAAATTTGCGATTGATACCTACAATGAAATAATTGGATTTTAGAAAAAAAAGAAGAAAGAGTTTTTCAAAATTCTTCCTTCTTTTTATCTTTATAAATTCACTTGTACTATCTTATGTTCTTTTAAACACTCTTGTACATCTAATATTCTTTGGTTTTCAGATCCTTTGAATTTCAAGGTAGGATTCTTCTGTGCTTCTACGAACTTTCCATCTACAAGTACATCTATATTTTTTAAGGTTTCATTGGTTACAGCATCATTTCTATCTTCTAACTGCTCTAATGTATAACCTGTATAGCACCATACATTAAAGTTTGGTCTTACTTTTTTTACGTCTTTAATAAAATCCAGCACTTCTGGTATGTTTTCTTTGCAGAGTGGCTCTCCCCCACTAATTGTAATTCCTTTTAATATTGAATTTTCACATATTCTATCTATTATTGCTTGCTTATCAAACTTTTCACCATAATTATAGTCTTGAGCCATTTGATTATGGCATCCTGGGCAGTGATGTGGGCATCCACTTACAAATAATACTGCTCTCCAGCCAACACCATTTGATATGCTTTCATCATAAAATCCTGCCATGTTCATATTTTAAGCCCCCTTTATTTCCTCTGAACCCAATCCTGTATGAGTTACTCTATCCTTTAATTCAGCTAGTTTTGCACTGTTCCAACGTGAGGTTGTTCCTACTAAGTATCCAGTAATTCTTTGTATTGTATCTATTTCTTCACTTCCGCATACCGGGCATACTTTTAAGTTTGCATCTGCGTTTTCAAATCCACAATGCATACATCTTGACCTTGTATGGTTTACACTTCCATATCCCATGTTATATTTATCCATTAAATCTACAACTGCCTCTATTGTATCTGGGTTATGTGTTGCATCTCCATCTAATTCTATATAGAAGATATGACCTCCTCTTGTTAAGTCATGGTATGGTGCTTCGATTTTTGCTTTTTGCTCTGCTGTGCATTTATACCATACTGGAACATGGTTACTATTTGTATAATAATCTCTATCTGTTACTCCTAAAATTATTCCATATTCTTTTCTATCTATTTTTGTAAATCTTCCTGATAATCCTTCTGCTGGTGTTGCTAAAACTGAGAAGTTTAAATCATACCTATCTGAAAATTCTCCAACTAATTCTTTTAATTCTCCAACTATCTCTAATCCTAACTTTTGTGCTTCTTCTGATTCACCCTGGTGTTTTCCTGTAAGTACTGTTAAACATTCTGCCAATCCTATAAATCCAATTCCTAAGGTTCCATGTTTCAATACAGGTTCTACGCTATCAAATGGTTTTAATTCATCACTTCCAACCCATAGTCCAGACATTAGAAGTGGGAATTGTTTTGCTACTGCTGTACATTGGAATCTATATCTATCATATAATTGTCTTGCTGTTACTCCTGCATATTTTTCTAATTTTTGCATAAATATTTTCTTTACAGCTTTTTTATATGCTGCTGTCATATGCTCTTCTGAACCTCTACCAAGTTCAAATTTAATTCCAACTTGCTCTTGTGCTTCATATGCTGCTTCTATTGCAAGCCTTGGTAAATTAATTGTAGAGAAGGAAAGATTTCCTCTTCCTATTGAAGTCTTGTCTCCATGTCTATCTTCAAATACTCTTGTTCTACATCCCATTGTAGCACATTCATATTTATATCTTTCTGGATCATTTACCTCCCATTTTTCATTTTGATTAAAGGTAGCATCTAAGTTTATGAAATTTGGGAAAAATCTTTTTGCAGTAACTCTACAGGCTAATTTATATAAATCATAGTTTCTATCTTCTGGTAAATAGTTTATTCCTCTCTTCTTTTTCCATATTTGAATTGGGAAGATTGGTGTTTCATGGTTACCTACTCCTCTTTCTGTAGATAATAAGGTTTCTCTGATTATACATCTACCTTCTGGTGATGTATCTGTTCCATAGTTTATAGAACTAAATACAACTTGGTTTCCACCTCTTGAATGGATGGTATTCATATTATGTATAAACGCTTCCATAGATTGATGAACTCTACCAACTGTGTTGTTTATTGCTTCTTGAATATATTTTTCATCACCTTGAAGTCCTTTTACTGGTTTTTTAATATAATCATCAATTTTTATATCAAGAAGATGTGATAAGTCTTTTTCAACAAATTCTGCAATTTTATTGATTTCTTCTTTGTAGGTCATTCTTACATATGGTGCTAAGTAATAATCAAAAGCTGGAATTGCTTGTCCACCATGCATTTCATTTTGTACAGTTTCCATTGAAATACAACCTAAAATGCTAGCTGTTTCTATTCTTTTTGCTGGTCTTGATGCTCCATGACCTGCTTTAAATCCTTCTTTTAAGATTTTGTCTAATGGATGTTGTAAACAAGTTAAAGATTTTGTTGGGTAATAGTCTTTATCATGAACATGTATATATCCACCTTTAACCGCTTCTCTAGCTTCTGCAGATAATAGAAAATCATCAACAAATGGTTTTGTTGTTTCTGATGCAAATTTCATCATCATTCCTGCTGGTGTATCTGCATTCATGTTTGCATTTTCTCTGGTTATATCATTTGCTTTTGCTCCAATTATGTCTAAGAATACTTCTTTAGTTTTTGATTTTCTTGCTACATCTCTGTTATATCTATATGTTATATAACTTTGTGCGACTTCCTTTCTTGAAGATGCCATCAATTTTTTCTCTACTGCATCTTGAATATCATACACTGAAGCTTGGTTTTTATCTTCAAATTGTTTTTGAACACTTGCTGCTATTTTATTTGCTAAATCTATATCTACACCACCTGGTGTTTGTGACATAGCTAATGTTACAGCTTTAACTATTCTTTCTGGATTAAATTCTACTACTCTTCCATCTCTTTTTATTACTTGCATTTTTATCCTTCCTTTCTTCTTAGGCCTTTTCTGGTAAAAGAATTGCTAACATATACAAGATTTTTATTAATTCTACTAAAGTCTTGCCCTTCTGCAATTGTTTTCCATTTCGCTCCCCTTAAATTTAATATGGCTATATTATATATCTTTTATTTCTTTTTTCTGTTGCAAATGTCACAGATTATGAGTTCAATTTTTTTTGACTTATTTTGCACTAGAAGCTGTTGTTTTTTAATAAATATTTTGAAATATTACATTTATGTTACAATTTTTTTCTTATATTCATTGGTTTTGAGGCTTGTTTCCTTTATTCTGGTTTTATGTAATTTATTTATTAGAAACTTGGCAAAATTTCCATTTGTTCAATATATAAACAATTTGTTCCTGAGGCGGCTTTTTGGAATTTGCTATCTAATTCAATTTTCTGTTCTAAACTAATTTTCTCTCTTACTTGGTAAGATTTAGTATATTGATCTTTATCAGTAACATCTTTTATACTTCCATATTTTTCTTTATCTATTTTTGCAAATTTTTGCAATATTTCTTCTGAATCAATACCACATAGTACAAATTCAATATTGGTTTCCTTCTGCCATTTTTTAATTATATCTTTAAGATGTTTTATTACTTTTAATGAAAATTCACTTCCTGTTTCCCCCTGTTGACTTTCTCCTTTCATTATTTTTGTAGTTTCATATATTCCTAAGTATCCTAAGCCTAAAGTAGAATTCTCACCATATAGTAGTCCATCAATTTTTTGTCCTTCTTTCATACGAGCAATTGCTCCATACCTCCAATGTAATGGGCTCATATTGTTTTGTACCCCTACTAAAGAATAATGCCTGCACATCAAGGCTTCAAAACATAATTCTAATCTTTCCTCCAGTAGTTTCCAAAATTTATCTTCGTCTCCCTCTGATAGAATTGCTATTTGTGGTAAATTAATGCTTACTATTCCTTGATTGAATTTAATTTTACATGAAATATTGCCTTCCTTGTCTTTCATTATAGAAATACAGCTTTCTTTTCCAGTTTCAGCAATAACATTTTCCTTCATTTTCTTTACTGAAATATAGCTTGGCGAATTTCTTTTTGTTGAGCATTTTAATGCAAGTCTAGTTAGTTCTATGTATGGGCTACCTTCTTGATCGTTTAAATCATTTAATATATACACTAAATCAGGATATTCTGGAGCTATGTTTTCTCCATTTTCATTTTTTATTCCATCATAACGTTGTTTTAAAATTTCTTCAATAATCATGGTGTTTTCTTTTAAGAATTCATCGTTTTTCTCTATATGCAAAAGTAAGGTTACAAGTGGTTTTCTGCCTGTAATAGCTTCTAATGTGCTTAATTGGTATTGTATCATTTGAATACCATTTTTAAGTTCCACTTCTACCTTCTCTTTTGCTAGTTTATCTATAAAATCTGATGATAATCTTTCTTTGTATTCTTCTTCAATCTGCTCTTTATATTTGTTATAGCTCTTCCTTAGATATTTTCCAAAATGAATCATATCTATTGTTTGATTTCCATTTTGATTGCTTGCTATAACTCCAATAATTTGTGTTGTAACAGTACATGCAACTAGAAAACTTTTTGGTGTTTCTACCATATTTCCGTTTATTACTGTTCCATTATCTAACATATCAGAAATATTAATTACACTACTATTAATCATTGGATGCACGAAATAATCCTTATTATGAAAGTGTAGAATTCCTTCTTCATCTGCTTTAGCTATTTTATCTGGCAATAATAGTCTTTTAGTTAAGTCTCTAGAGACCTCCCCCGCTATGAAGTTTCTTTGTTCTGCGGCTGTCATATTATTTCTGTTGGCTAAATCTGCTCTGTTATCATTCCTAATAATACCTAATATGGTTTCATCTGTAGTGTTCTGCTTTCTTACTAAAGCTCTTGTATATCTATACACAATATATCTTTTCGCTAGCTCATATTTCTTTAGTTCCATTAATTTTTCTTCTATAATATCTTGAATATCCTCCACTAAAATCCTTTTTTTGTTTAGATCTTCAATGTATTTTATAATTCCTTTAATTTCTTCTTTTGAAGCTCTACTTGCTTCATTTACTTCTTTATTCGCTTTTTCAATTGCTATTTCAATTTTAGAGCTATCATAATCTACAGCTCGTCCATCTCTTTTAATAACTTTCATTTTTTATCACAATCCTTCTTAAGGCACAGCTTCTGTTTGAAAAGAATATGATATTATTTTTCAACCTTGTACCTCTTTTTTAAATTTTTACTTTTTAATTATATATTCTTCTCTATTTTTTTCTGTTGCATAAGTCACATATTATTTTTATGTTTTTTCTGACTTACTCGCTGTAGTGATTTTCGTATTTTTTGAAATATTAAAATTTTATTACAAATTTTTGCCTTGATTTTATTGATTTTGAGCCTGGTTTCCTTTATAATAGTTTTATGTAGATATGGAGTAAAAATAGTAAAGGATGGCAAAATAAATGGATACTAGCTTTGACATAGAAAGTTTTTTTAATAAATTTTCTTGTGATTGTAAAAAAGCACAGAGAAAAACTTTTTCAAAAAACCAAGTAATTACAACTTATATTCAAAAGCGTAATCAATTATGCATTTTATTAAGTGGTCATGCAGACTTGGTTAGATATGATTTGAATGGTAATAGAACTATTGTTGAACACTTTTCGAAAAATGCATTATTTGGAGAAGTTTTTTATCAAGTGACAACAAATAATGAATTACTAGTTGAAGCTAGATCAAGTTGTACTGTTCTTTTTTATATCTATGATCAATTAAAAGAGCCATGCACTAAAAATTGTGAATTCCATTCTACACTTTCAGAACATTTGCCAGAATTGATATTAAATAAGATAACTGATTTAAACACAAGAATTGAACTTTTAACACAGAGATCTACTAGAGATAAATTGCTAATGTATTTTTCTCTTATCTCTACACGTAAACTTTCTAAAACATTTGAACTACCTTTTTCTTTAACAGATTTGGCTGATTATTTGAATGTAGACAGAAGCGCTATGATGAGAGAACTTAAACTTTTAAAAGAAGATGGATTGGTAGAAAAAATAGGAAATAGAATTATATTATTGTATGAATAAATCAAAAGGGGAGCCTATATATGCTCCCATCTTTTATTTACTTCATTCCAATTTACAATATTCCAAAAAGCATTTATATAGTCTGCTCTATTTGTTTTATATTGCAAATAATATGAATGCTCCCACATATCTAAAACAAGAAGTGGTACACATCCCCATAAGGTTAAATTCTGGTGTTTTTCGCATTGAAGAATTTCTAGTTTTTTAAATGAAGGTACCCATACTAATAAATTCCAGCCCGATGCTTCTACCACTTTGCTACTCTCTGTAAATTGAGCCTTAAATTTATCAAAACTCCCAAAATCATTGTTTATTTGTTTCATTAACTCTACATTTGGACTGGTTGGTATTGCGGGTCCCATATTTGTAAAGAAAAGTTCATGAAGTATAGCTCCAGATCCAAAAAAGCTTAAATCCTTTTCCAAACATTTTATATTTTCAAAATTATTTGTCTCTCTTGCCTGCTTCAATTTTTCCTCTGTTTTATTTGTGTTGTTTACATATCCTGAATAAAGGATATCATAATGCAGCAATAAAGTTTCTTTACTATAATATGGTTCTAAAGCATCCATTGGATATGGTAAATTAATCTTATTTATCATAGTTTCCTCCTAAATTGTAGTTTTATCTATTTAGTAGATATACTCCAATATTTAAGTAAGTAGCAAATATAGTCCATAATAAATATGGTATTTGTAAATAAGCAGATAATTTATTTTTTCTATAAAAGTCTATTATCATTTTTATTACTAGTATTACAAGTAATATAATCCATATTGCCGAGAATAGTCTCCACTTAAATACAAAAAACAATATAGGCCATATTAAATTTACAATTAGTTGCAGATAATATATTTTATTTATTTTTTCATCAATTAGATTTTTAGTATCTAGTATTCCATATGAAATTCCCATTAAAATGTATAGTATAGTCCACACTATTCCAAAAATAAAACCCGGTGGTGATAACGGCGGTTTGTTAAGAGTATTGTAATCCATAAATCTTGATATTATTAAACCTACAATGCCTCCTAAAATTACAGGTATTAAAATTGATTTAATCCAAACTTTTTTATTGTTCAAAATAACCTCCTAAAAAAAATATAATATAATAAATTTCCTTATTATATTATATTCAAGTATTATCTATTTTATTCTTTTTTATACACCCATAGTCATGGTTTCTGGAAGTGTTGAACCTCCATCTATAACATACCCTTGACCTGTTAAATATGATGCCTCATCACTTGCTAGAAATGCAGCTAATTCTCCTAATTCTTCTATTGTTCCTAATCTCTTCATTGGAATACCTTTGGCTATTCCTTCTACAACTGAATTAGGATTATCTTTATTTGAATCCTTTGCCATGCCTTCCACCATCGGAGTCATTATATAACCTGGCAAAATGGCATTTACTCTAATACCTTTGCTTACTACTTCTGCTGCCAATCCTTTTGTAAATCCTAGTAGAGCTGCCTTTGTTGTAGCGTAAGCCACTTCTCCTGTATCCGCCACCATTGTTCCAGTAACAGATGAAAGATTAACTATAGAAGCACCTGCTTTCATATATGGTAAAGCTTCTTGTGACATATTCCATGTTCCTTTTATATTTATGTCAAAATGAAAATCTCGTATTTCATCTGAAGTTTCTAAAAATGGAGTTAGTTTTGATACACCAGCATTATTTACAAGAACATCAATTCTTCCATATTTTTCTACTACATTTTTTATGGCCTCTTTTATTTTTTCTCTATTTCGTATGTCAACTAAATATCCCTCTGCCTCATAACCAGCATTTTTTAATTCTTCAACTGTTTGAGATATTTTTTCTGAATAATCAAATATACAAACTTTAGCTCCATATTTCAAAAAAACTTTTACTATTCCTAAGCCATTTCCCATAGCTCCTCCTGTAACTACGGCCACTTTGTTTTCTAATTTCATTTTATCCTCCAATCTGGCATATATGCCAAGTTATTTTTTTAAATTATATATTTATTTTTGCCAAAAGTAAAGACCTATATACATAGGTCTTTAAAACTTGCGGTATTATCTTCCTCCACCGCCACCTCCGGCCGCCGGCCTCCGCCGCCACCGCCAGAGAAACCTCCTCCTCCACCAGAACCTGATGAATACGTAGAAGAAGTAATCGATGAACTTATTGCTCCACTAAAGCTTGATGAAAAATTACTATGATACATAAAATACATATATGCTGAGGTATTTACAGTATCTAAAGAATCAATATTTGGATAAACTGTTTTTAATTGTTTTAATACTTTATCTGCTATTCCAAATGCAGTTGCATACACTAAGTAATGCTCCCAAACTTCTATGGCTGGAACTTCTTTCTCATTTAACAATGAGAAATCTTCCATATATTTTTTTAATCCTTTCCATTTTTCTTTTGTATTTACTCCCTCTTGTGTTAAAACATTGGTATTTTTCTTAATTCTTGAACACAAGATACCATTTATTAATAATATTATTGAAAGAGGAAATGCCCAGACTAGAGTTATTATTGTAAATACATAATATACCCCTGCTAGCCCATTATAATTAACAAAATCTTCTTTTACTTCTTTATTTATTATGCCTGCTTTATCTAATTGCTCTTCTATCTTTTTTTCGCTTCTTTTTATTAAGCTTTCAACGCTCGTAGGATGTGAAGTTATATATTTTTCTAATTCTTTAATCTCTATTTCTGATTTTTTATTATCTACTTGTGATATGAATTTTAAAATCTCTTCTTCATCTGGCTTTAATGAGTTACTTGATTCTTTTGAATCATTTACTCTTTTTACCATTTTTATATAAATTTTATCTTTGCCTTTTTGATCTTTTTCTACTCTTAAATCTATATATTTCTTTAGATCCAAATCTAATAATGCTGCTGAAAAGATTCTTCCAAACTTAGTAGATAATCCTGAATATGTCTCTTCTAAAATATATACAGCCTCACCTGGGGTAGTATCTGAATTTGGTAGCTCTCTAAAGTAGTCTAATTTCTGGTCTGGCTTAAATTTTTGTACACTTCCAAGCTTTTTACCATATTTGACTGCCTTCTCTATGAAGATAATGCATAGGGCTAACACTACAAAAATCATAAACACAAAAATAATATCGTCTTTAAGGGCATCCCATTCTCTTCTAAAGTTAGCCTGTTTTGCCCATTTTGTTTCTTCCTCTATTACAGTATTATATCTATCTTCATCATAGGTTCTACCTGAACTTTCTATCATCTCTTTTGGAAATAACGTTCTTACCTCAACATAAACACCTGAATTAAAGTTCTCTATCTTGAACTTTATAGTGTCTGTATCTGTTGCATATATCTCTCCATTTAAACCTTCTGTATGTCCCCATACTTTTATATCATCTGTGCTATCTGCTGGTTCTGGCAATATGATCGTTCCGTTAACCTTATCTGCACTAATTTCAAAATCTTCCCCAATAAATTGCCAATATAACTCTGCATAGTCATTATATAATCCTATGGCATCTTTTACTGTATATGAAATTTCATATGTCCTTGTATCATAACTATTATCAAGGCCTACTCCCCAAGCGATTTCAAAATCGCCCTTTGAATTCATTAAGCCATAATAACAATCTTTTGTAACATGATACATCTCCTCATCTATTTGTGTAAATTCTTTATTTGCTGTCACATCTTTTACTCTTACATTTTCAATTGAAGAAAATTTTTCTTTGTCTGTTTCAAAAGTTTTATACAAGGTGTTTGTTCTACTAATATCAATATCCCATGTTTCTGTAACCTCCATACTTCCATCCGGATTAATAACTGCATAAAAGTCAAGCTTATTTAAATACAGACTTCCGTCATCATCTGCTTGAACATAATTAGCAAATGACAGACTAAAAATCAATATCATCAACATGATTATTAATATGAAAAATAGTGTTCTCTTAATTTTTTTACTCATACTCTATCTCCTTTATTTTCTATATTTATATAATAACATTGCTAAAAATATTCTTCAATAGGTATTATATCATAAATTATTGGAATATTTTAGATATTTTTGAATATAATATTATAAATAAAATGTTTAATATGTATTGACAACATTAGTTATAAAGTAGTATAATAAATATGTTGATACATCGCGGGGTGGAGCAGTTGGCAGCTCGTCGGGCTCATAACCCGAAGGTCGTAAGTTCGAGTCTTACCCCCGCAACCAAAGATTTTACTAGAGTCGCAAGAGATTGTGGACTCTTATTTTTTTGATTAAAAATCTATTTTTGTAAAAGTGGGGACAATTTGGGGACAGTCCCTACAATTTTATGCAATAAATAGCATATTTAAGCATTGCTAATTTATA
>CALXWU010000012.1 GCA_944392505.1 uncultured Clostridia bacterium
AAATCACCTTTGCCTCTAATATTTATATATTCTGGCTCAAAATCATGCTCTATGTCAATTCCCATTTTTGATTTTGGTAAATCTCTAATATGCCCCATAGATGCCACTACTTTTGTACTTCCACCCAAAAATTTCTTTATTGTATTAGCTTTTGCTGGTGATTCAACAATAATTAATTTATCTGCCATTATTTATATTGTGATAATTTACTAATTATCATTTTCTCCTTATACAAATTTAGGTTTTTAAATGGTTTTACCTATAAACCTTGTATTTTAGTATATATTAACAGTCTATTTATTATAATAACGTATAATTTTTATTTTTGCAAGTTATTTATCTAAAAAATCAGTTTTGGTCTATTCCAAAACTGATATATCTGAAATTATATCCTCTACTGTAATCGGTGTCACTTTATTTATCATCAATATTTCTAATAATCTATTTACATCTTTTTCTTCATTAGATATATTATTTATTACTTTAGATTCAATATTAAATTTTTCTTTCTTATTTTTCTTCTTTATCACTTCTATTCCATATTCTCTTTCGCTCTTTTCAGCTAAGTTGTGTGTTTCATAATATTCTAGTTCAATTTTTTCGCTATCTCTTATCTCATCTGAATCAGAACTATCTATTATGGTTCTTCCAAAAAAGCTTTTACTATACTCCATCTTTTGTATTTCCCCCTTTCTAAAATAGCGTACTTGTTTAATATAATACAATACTCTGAAAATAGCAAGAAAATTCGTGTTGCACGCTTCGACAAATTTCGACAATTGTCATTTTGATTTAAAAATTTTATATAATTTGCTACTAAATAATAAAATACAGAAAAGCCTAATTACTCTTCTGTATAATATATATGCACATCCTTTTAAATTTATTCCACCAAATTAAATTTTAAATAACATTATTTTAATTTTTTGTTTATTGTTGTTTTAATTTCATTATAAATTTTATCTTCTACATTTTTCATGGCTACTTTATTTGCATTTTTACTCATTTCTTGCATTAGAATTTTATTATTTACTATCTCATTTATAGTATTCCCTAGTATTTCTGAATTTAAGTCCTTATTTAGTATAATCCTCGCAGCACCAACATTTTCTAAAACCTTAGCATTATATTCTTGATGATTTTCTGTAGCATAAGGGAATGGGATAAAAATTGCTGGTTTTCCTACTACTGAAATTTCTGTAATAGTCATTGCTCCGCTTCTACATACTACTAAATCAGCAATATTCATAATTTCTTCCATATTATATATATATGGAACAATCTTTACCTTATCAATATTTTCAATATTAATATTAACTTCTTCTAACTTTTTCTTAATTTCTTTATATTGCTCTGGTCCTGCAGCCCACATTATTTGATAATCTTTATTCTTTTTATTTACAATTATCTCTAAAAGGCTTTGATTTATACTTTGAGCTCCTTGGCTCCCTCCAAAAACAAGAACTATGGGTTTGTCACTTTTTAATCCTGTTTCTTTAATAATTTTATTTTTTTCACTTATGCTAAAATCTATCTTTTTCAATTTTATTGGGTTACCTGTTACTACTACATTCTCCCTATTATCTAATCTCTTTTTAGCATCTTCAAATCCAACTAAAATTTTATCAGCTTTTTTCTTAAATAATTTTACTGCTACCCCTGGAAAAGCATTGCTTTCATGTAATACAACTGGTATTTCCATCTTCTTTGCTGCTATTACCGTTGGGACACAGATGTATCCTCCTGTTCCAATAAGTACATCAGGTTTAAAACTTTGAATAATTTTTTGGGCAGAGCCTATTGATTTATATGTTGCATATAAATTTTTTAAATTTTGTACAGTTATTTTTCTTTCAATTCCATATGCATCTATTGTTTTTAATTCATAACCTGCTCTTGGCACTAAATCCTTTTCTAATCCTCTTCCTGTACCAACAAAAACTATTTCTGAATTTGGTTCTTTTTCTTTTATCTTATTTGCTATTGCAATTCCCGGATTTATATGTCCACCTGTTCCTGCTGCCGCAATTATAGCTCTCATTTTTAATCACATCCCATCCTACACTTTTGAACCCGACTTCGAAATATTCAGCAATATTCCACACATTCCCAGTAACATAATCAAGGCCGTACCACCAGCGCTGAAGAATGGTAGCGAAATACCAGTATTTGGTATGGAGTTTGTTACAACTCCTATATTTAATGCAACCTGAACCATTACAAGTGTAGTAATACCTGTTGCAAGTAAACTGCTAAACATATCAGGTGCTTTCATAGCTATAATTATTCCTCTCCATATAAATAGTGCAAAAAGTATAATTACTACTACACATCCAATAAAACCTAGTTCTTCTGCTAATATTGAAAAAATAAAGTCGTTTTGCGGCTCTGAAACATATAAATATTTTTGCTTACTTTCTCCTAACCCTACTCCAAATAAGCCTCCAGAACCTATTGCATATAATCCTTGTATGGTTTGCCAGCCTTGATCTGTTGGATCTTGCCATGGATCCATATAATTTAAAATTCTTCCAAGTCTGAAGCTGTCATCTCCTGCACTCTCTCCTGCTCTTGACATATATATTGCTAAAGCGGCAATACCGCCACCACCGACAACCACTCCTGAAATAATGAAATATAGTAATCTACAGCCTGCCATTAACATCATAACAAATGTAATTGCAGTCATAATAATTCCTACGCTTAAGTGATTTTGTATAAATAGTGCAATTAATACAGGAATCATTAAATAAATTAAGGGAATAATAAATCCTTTTTTAAAACTTTTTAAATCATCTTTATGATCTGTTAAATATCCTGCATAAAACATTATAAGTCCTATTTTAGTTATTTCTGATGGTTGAAATTGTGTAAATCCTAAATTAATCCATCTTGATGCTCCTCCAGAGTTTACTCCCAAGCCTGGAATCAACACTAAAAGTAAAATGCCTACCGAGAACCAATAAATTGGCCAATATAGCTTTTTATATAGTCTATAATCCACTTTTGATGCAGCCCACATTATAGCTAATCCCAGTATTGCAAACTGTATTTGACTTACAACATATGTATAACTACTTCCCGTTTCAGCTAGGGCAGATGGCGCACTTGCTGATAAAATCATAACTATTCCAAATAGCAATAGTATTATAATTATTAATATTAAAACAAAATCTACTTGCTTTTTTTTCACTTTGTTTACACTTTTGGTTTTAGTTTGCATTTAGAATATCAATCCTTTCTTAAGTGTAAATTTTTATTCTTATGTTTTTCCTCCTAAAAAGGCACACTTAATAATACTTATGTATAGTTCTTAATTTACTTTATCTTAAATCTATATTGCAAATAATCCTACTATACAAACTATTAATGTTATTAGACTAAATACTGATACTATTTTATTTTCTTTCCAGCCTGATAACTCAAAATGGTGATGTATTGGTGTCATTTTAAACACTCTATTTCCTGTTTTCTTAAAATATGCAACTTGAATCATTACAGAAACAGTTTCTATTATAGGAATAATTGCAATTATTAATAGAAGTAATGGCATTTTTAGATATAATGCTATACCCGCAATCGCTCCACCTAACATAAGTGATCCAGTATCTCCCATCATAACTTTCGCTGGGTGTAAGTTAAATAATAGAAATCCTAGACAAGCACCAATTAATATAGAACCAAAAGCTGTTACTTCTTTTACTCCTAATAATACTGAAATAACTGTTAAACATGTAAGGATGATAGTTGTGACACTTGTTGATAATCCATCAATTCCGTCTGTTAAGTTAATAGCATTTGTTGTAGCAAGCATTACTATTACTGCAAAAGGTATATATAGCCAGATAGGAAGTGTTATATATTCTTTTACAAATGGTATATATATATCTGTTCCTATATTAAATATTTTTACTAAAACTATTGTATATGCTACTGCAACTATTAATAATCCTATCATTTTAGCTTTTGGACTTAACCCTTTTGTATTCTTTAATACTAATTTTTTAAAATCATCTATAAAACCTATAAATCCAAATCCTACAGCTACTCCTATTAATGGTAAAAGTGCTGTTGCAACTTCCATTTGATCTTTTGCAAAATCTAGGTATAGAAATCCGCTTATAGCAATAATTACGAGAATCATAATTATCCCACCCATTGTTGGAGTTCCTTGTTTCTTTAGATGTGATTGTGGACCTTCTGTTCTTTCAATTTGCCCCACTTTTAATTTTCTTAAAATTGGTACAATTATCAATGATAATACTACACTCGCCACAAAAGACAGTAGTAATATCTTGTTTTGATATTGCATATTATTTCCTCCTTTGTCGTTACATCTCTTCTATTATTTCATTTACTATTGCACTTTCATCAAATGGATATCTCTTATTATTAATCTCTTGATATTGTTCATGTCCCTTTCCAGCAAGAACTATAATATCCTTTTTATTTGCCATTTGAATTGCTTTTTTTATGGCTTCTTTCCTATCTACTATACATTCATATTTGCCATTTGTCTTTTTTATTCCTTCTTCAATATCTTTTACAATGGCCTCTGGATCTTCTGTTCTTGGATTGTCTGAGGTAATAATAGAATAGTCAGCTACTCTTCCTGATACCTCTCCCATCATTGGCCTTTTATTTTTATCTCTATCTCCACCACATCCAAAAACGGAAATCACTCTGCCTTTTGTATAAATTTTTACAGAAGATAATATTTTTTCTAAGCTTTCTGGTGTATGTGCATAATCAATCATTATTGTTAATCCTAATTTGTTGTTAACCAATTCACTTCTTCCTGGTACTCTAATATTTAGTAAACATTCTTTTATATTTTCACTACTGCATCCAAATTGAAGAGCTACCGCTATTGCAGCTAGTGAATTGTATACACTAAATCTCCCTGGTATTGAAACTTTTAATCTTTCGTTTTTGTCTCCTAATTTTACTTTAAAATCAACATATTGATTTGTAACTGTAATATCTTTGGCTAATAGGTCGCAATGATTGTCTATTCCATATGTAGTTATTTGACATTCTGGAACAAGTTTTGGAACCGTTGAAGCATATACATCATCTGCATTTACAAAACCTTTTTTACACATTTTAAATAGCTTTAATTTTGAATTAAAATAATCCTCCATATCTGGATGTTCTTTTTTACTAATATGATCTTCTGCGAAGTTTGTAAATACTCCTATGTCAAAATCACATCCTGCCACCCTATCTAATTTTAGGCTTTGTGATGAAACTTCCATTACCACTGCTTCACATTTTTGTTCTAGCATTTTACTAAATATCTCTTGTAGTTTTAAACTTTCTGGTGTTGTATTAAGATTATCTGCAATTTTCTTATCGTTTACATATGATGCAACTGTTCCAATTAATCCAACTTTTATCCCTTGTTTCTGCAAGATATCTCTTATCATATATGTAGTTGTTGTTTTTCCTTTTGTGCCGGTAACCCCTACTAGCTTCATTTTTTTAGAAGGATTGCCATAAAAATTACATGCACATATTGCTAAAGCATATCTAGTATTATCTGTTAAAATTAAAGTTACATCTTCTGGAATTTCTTTTAGAAGCTCTTTATTAATGTCTGCTTCTTGTGCTAATATTGCTTTTGCTCCGTTTTCTATAGCTTCAAGAATCCACTCATGTCCGTTAGTGTCAAATCCTTTTATTGCTACAAACATATCATTTTCTTTTATGTCTTTAGAATTATTCTTTATTCCTTTTATATCAATCTCTAAATTCCCTTTGGCCTTTAAGTTTTGCAATCCTGATAGGATACTTTTTAATTCCATATTGTAGACTACTCCCCTCTCACTTTTATACATTTTGCCGTTTACATTATATAACTAAATTTCCTTTTTGTATATAGTTTGACATTTTTTTCTTCTCTAATTTTCATTTTCTGTTTTTTAATTCTTGAATATTTATTAAATTATTAAAAAACTTTTCTGTTAGTTCTTCTTCAATATTATATTCATTATCTATATATTTTAGTATATAATCCTTTCCTATTTTGTTCTTTATATCTTGCTTAATTTCTGTTTCCTCAAATTTTATATTGTTCTCCAAATTTCTTAGAGTTACACCTTTAGAAGTAAATCCTACCACTTGATATAAAGCATTATCTTTTCTTAGATTATTAATTTTACTTTCTTGTTTCTTCGATATTTCTATTGCGCACTCTTCTATTTGCTTAATTATGGTTTTAGTCGCATTTACGTTAATTACATATTTATCATTTTCTTTTTTTAGTACCGTATCCTCTCTTGTATTTTTAGGTAAATCTTTTTCAGAAAGATAAAAAGTGCTATTTTTCCCTTTCTCATTATATTTAGAAATCGCATAAACATTTTTATCTGTATATTTATATGTAACGTAGTACAACTCTTCACTAAAATTTGTACAGTATTCTTTAATAATCTTGTCTCTTTCTTCCCTTAGTTGAATAGAAGCTTGCATATTTAAATTATACTTTTTTACAACTTCATCTGTACTTAATAATTTTTCTAAATTTGTATTTTTTTTCATATAACCTGATAATTCGCTCATAAAATTTTGAATAGCATTTTCCTTTTTTATATCGTTAAATAAATTATTGAATAAATCTAAGTTCAATAAATATCACCCTCCTATTATATTTATTTTCATTTTGGGAATTAAATATTATTAGAACAATAATATAGATTAAAACTATGGAGATTATATATTATTTTATATACAATTTCAAGAGAATTAGATTAAATTATCTAATTCTCTTGAAAGCTTTCACCAGTTTTATAATCTATGCTAATTCCTGGTTGCACATTATATACAAAAACATTAAAACATACTCCTAATCCCTTGTCTTCTATAGAATACGCCTCAATTTCAACTCCTTTTGCTAAAAGATTATCCCCTTCAAAAACAGGAGTAACTCTATATAAAACATGATTATCAATATTATTCTCTATATATTCTGCCACCTGATTTTCAAAAGGTAACATTCCACTAACATTAAAATATCTTGTTCCTGTAATTAGATTTAATTCATTGGCATCTTCCCCTGCAAGTTGGTGCCCTATTAAATGACACCTGTTATATAAATATTCCCCCTCGTATTTTGCTTGTACCCAACCAGTTGGTTTTACCTCACTTATATCTCCTCTTTCTTCTGTGGGCAGAATTTCTTTACAAATATTAGCATATGCAACTCCGCATCTACCTAAATTATCTAACTCGCTATATTCTTCAAAAGCCTTTGTGGTATATTCACTTTCCTCAAAATATGGCATATTGTTATTAATAGTAACATAAATTTGCCCACTATATTCTGGTATATCATCTACACTTATATATGTATTAACTTGGCTAGTATTTATAGATTTGTTTTCTTGTGAATTATTTATTGTATCACTATCATATAAAAAGCCTATTGACAAGCACGCTATAACGATAAATAATCCTAATAATTGTTTGATTAATTTATTACTACTTTTTCTCTTGTGCCTTCCCATTTTTCATTAAGTTCCTTCCCTAAATCTTATATCTAATTGAAAAATTATTTTCAGTCTTTCTCTTTAAGTAAAACTTTTTTCTAGTATTCTTACCAGTTACATTATATAATTAATTTTTTCTTTTGTACATAGTTAAATTTTTTCTTTTTTAATTTTCATATTCTACAATTACATTTGTTCCTTCATATATTTTTATTCCACTTATCGGAGTTTGTTTTGTTACTATTTTATCTGATATATCCGCTTCTGTTTCTGCAAAATTTATTCCCAGATTTACTTTTTCTAATGTTTTCTTCGCCTCAGTGACTGTCATACCTACTACATTTGGTACTTCGATTTCTATTTTTACATCTTCTTCAGAAATATTATCTTTTTTAATTTCCAAATATGGTAATACCTCTCCTAATACTTGTGCACCAATTGGGGCTGCCACACCTCCTCCTTGGTGTCCTCCCTCACCGGTTGGATTATATAACGTAATTAATACTACAACTTCTGGATCTGATACCGGTGCTACTCCTACAAATGATGTTACATATTTCCCTGTGTTTACTCCATCTTCAGAAGTACCTGTTTTCCCTCCTATTGAATATCCTTTTACCTGCGCATTTTTTCCTGTTCCTTCTGCCACAACGGTACCCATCATACTCAAAACTCCTTCGGCAGTTTCTTTTGATATTACCCCTTCAGTTGCTTCAACTGGTATGTCAGTTACTTCACCCGTTTGGCTATCTATTATTTGCTTTACAATACGTGGCTTAACATATGTTCCTTTATTGGCAATTGTACTTACTGCTGTAATCATTTGTATTGGTGTAATTTCAAATCTTTGCCCAAATGAAATAGTCGCAAGCTCCACAGGTCCAACTTTGTTTTCTGCTAAGAATATACTTCCTGCTTCTCCAGGTAAATCTATTCCAGTTCTTTTTAATAATCCAAACTTTTCAAGATAATCATAATATTTACTTACTCCTATTTCTTGACCAAGTCCTATAAAGACTGGATTACAAGAATTTTTCAATGCCTCTCTAAGACTTTCTGGGCCATGTGGATTATAGTATCTCCAACAACTTATTCTAACTCCGGCAATAGTTATTCCTCCTGTGCAACAGAACTCTCCTTCTTTATCTGTTGTAGTTATTCCTTCCTCTAAGGCTGCTGATGCTGTTATTAGTTTAAAGGTGGAACCAGGTTCATATGTATCTGCAACTGCTTTATTCCTCCATACTTTTTGCATTTCTTGAACTTGCTCTGTTTCCGATAAGCTATCCCAATTAGGTTTCAACTCTTCAATAGTTGTTTCATATGGCTCATTTAAGTTGTAATTTGGATAACCTGCCATTGCCAAAATATCACCAGTTTTTGGATTCATTATAATTATATTTCCACCATCTGTGCATTCATTATCTATACAAGCTTCTTTTAAATATTTCTCTGCTATTCCTTGTATTGTAGCATCTATGCTAAGCACTAAATCATTTCCATCTATAGCAGGTATATAGTTTTCTCCTTCTCCTTCAATTTCTCCTCCATTGGCATCTGTTACTTTTGTTATTCTTCCTTTTTCTCCTTGAAGTTCTTCTTCATAAATTGCTTCTATTCCATCTAGTCCTTGATTGTCAGAACCACAAAATCCGATTACTTGAGATGCCAAACTATTATATGGATAATATCTTTTTGTATCTTCATCAATATTTATTCCTACTTCTATATCATTATCTGCCATCCAAATTCTTAATTCGTCTGCTTTTTCTTTCTCTACTCTCCTAGCTATTGTTTCTATTGATGTATTTCTGTTTACCTTTTTCAGTACGGTATCATAATCCAATTCAAAAATATTTGCCATCGCTTCAGCTACTTTTTCTTTATCTTCTTTTGCAATATTATTTGGATTTACTGTTATAGTATTAACTGTACTACTTATTGCAAGAACTGTTTGCCCTGTTGCATCATATATTGTACCTCTTCTAGGGCTTATCGCTCTATCTAAGCTTTGTTGCTCTAATGCCATTCGTTTAAGTTCATCACCTCTTACAAATTGAAGCCAGGCTATTCTTAAAATAAATGCAAATGCTACTACAAATACTAATATTATCCATATTTTCATTCTTTTTCTTCTGCTAATTTCACTTGTTTTCTCTTCAAAATCAAACTTTTCTTTTTTCATTTCTTTTTTATATTTTTTATTTTGTTTAGACTCTACTTTCTTTTTTAGCTTATCTATATTTTCTTCTTTAACACTTTTATCCTTTTTTAATTTGTTTATCTCTAACTTATCAAATCTAGGTTTAACATTGTTTTTTCCATTGTTCTCCTTTCTAAATTTGTTTTTTTTCATAACAAATATCAGTCCTTTCTATTTTGGTGTTACTACACAAATAAGGACAAAATACTCCCCTTTACAATTATTTTTATCCTAAATTTTCTTAAAATAATTGTATTCAGCCAAAACAAAAAAAGACTAAAATATTTTTACCATATTTTAATCTTTATTTTCCTAATAATGTATCCAAAAATTGTTCAAACCAGCTTTTCTCTTCTTCCATTATTACTTCCTCGCTTGCTGATTCAACATAATCTTTTTTATCTAGGCTTACATACACTTTTTGGCTATTATCTAATTTTTGCATTCCCAGTTTTTCCTCTGCCATTTTTGCTATATTAGATAAATTCATACTATTTTCTAGGTTAACTCTTAATTGTTCATTTTCTTTTTGGATTGCCGCCAAATTTGATTTTAAACTTTCATTTTCATTAAAACTTTCATTTATCAGTGAATTTCTATAACTTATAACAAGCAAACTAGCAAATATCAAAAACACATACGCAACAATTTTTACTTGACTTTTTAAATGTCTTTTAGGCTGGACGTTTTCTTGCTTTTTATTTAGTGTAGATGATTTTTTCTTTTTATATGGAGTTTTTATTGGTTCATACTCTGGTTCCAATTTTCTAGGGCTAGTTTCATATTGGTATCTGCTATACCTATAATTTGCCATAAGTTATTTTCACCTCTTTTCTTTTTCCCTTCTTTCGAAAATTCTTAATTTAGCACTTTTGCTTCTTGAATTTTCTTCTTGCTCTTCTTTTGTTGGAATAATTGGTTTTCTTGTTATAATTTTTCCATAAGATACGCATCCACATACACAATATGGTAAATCTTTTGGGCATGTGCATTTTCCTTCTGCTTCTATGAATGCCTCTTTTACTGCTCTATCTTCCAATGAATGGAAGGTTATAATGGCCAATCTTCCTTGTTCATTTAATACTTTTATACAGTCTAAAACTGTATTATATAATGGTTCTAATTCATTGTTTACTTCTATTCTGATAGCTTGAAATGTTCTTTTAGCTGGGTGCCCATCATTTTGTTTTGATCTAGGAATAGAGTTTCTTATTATATCCACCAATTCATCAGTTGTTTCTATTTTCTTCTCTTTTCTTTGTTTACAAATATTTTTTGCAATAATTCTTGAAAATCTTTCTTCTCCATATTTGAATATGAGATTTGCTAATTTTTCCTCCGAATATTCATTAACAACTTTCTCTGCTGTAAGTTCTTGAGTTTTATCCATCCTCATATCTAATTTTGCATTCACTATATAGCTAAATCCTCTATTTTTTTCATCTAATTGATATGATGATACTCCCAAGTCAAGTAAAATCCCATCTACCTTGTTAATTCCTAATTCTTCTAAAATATTATATATATCATCATGATTGCCATGAATATATTTTACATTTTTATAATTTGCTAATCTTTTTTTAGCAGCTTTTAATGCTTCTTCATCTCTGTCAATTCCAATAAGTAATCCCTTATCAGAAAGCCTTTTTACAATTTCTTCACTATGGCCTGCTCCCCCGAATTGTTCCATCAACATATATTCCATCTGGTTTAATATTTAGTCCTTCAATACATTCAGTTAATAGCACAGGCTTATGTTTAAATTCCAAATTGTTACACCTCATAGTATATTTTCTTTATAGCACAAGCAGTTGGTACAAAAATATACCAACTGTGTGTTATCCTATTTATTACTTACTTCTAAGCAATTTTGTCATATGTTTTTTGATATTCTTTGGTTTTTATTAATTTTATCTTGTGTTATTATATATGTATAAACAATCAACATTTTATCTTTTGAGAATTAAAATATCTTTTGTTTAATTAAAGCTTTAGTAAAATTTTTCAGTATTTATCTTTTGTTTAAATTTATTTCTATTTGTCTTTTGTTTTGTAATTATTAATTTTTATCTTTAGTTTTAGGTTTTTAATCATTTTTCTTTGGTTTAGTATTTAATTTAATTTTATCTTTGGTTTAATTTAATTTTTCTTTTGTGTAACTTGTCCACTTTTTTCTTTTGTTAAAATAATCTTTTGTTTACTTTTTCTTTCGTGATTTTAATATTATCTTTTGTTATACAAATGAGGATTAAAAGCTTTTGTTCTTTCTTTTTTTGTCTTTAGTTTCTATATAAACTTTTATAAAGTTATATACCTAACATTGTCATGTTTTCCGCAATTTCATCAGCAGAAATGTTTTCTTCACTATTGTATTTTTTCCATTTTTCTTTATTCCAGATTTCAATTCTAGTTCCTACACCAATTATTGCAACTTCTTTTTCCATATCCGCATAATCTCTTAGGTTACTAGCGATTAAAAATCTACCTTGTTTATCGATTTCGCATTCTGTTGCTCCTGATAAGAAAAATCTTACGAAATCTCTTGCATTTTTGTTTGTAAGTGGAAGTGTTTTTAATTTATCTTCAAAATTATTCCATTCTGTTTGTGAGAAACCAAACAAGCACCCATCCAAACCTTTAGTAACTATGAACTTTTCTCCAATATCTTCTCTTAATTTTGCTGGCATTATTAATCTACCTTTAGCATCAAGCGAGTGTTCATATTCACCAATAAGCACTTTGTTTCCCCTCCTCTCACATTTTTAACCACTTTTTACCACTTCTCTCCACTTCACTTAGATTTTAATACAAGTATCTATAAAATGCAATAGTTTTTTTAAATTTTTTTAAATTTTTTTCTACAGTCCCAATCAATTGAATTTTTATATTTAATGTAGTGCTTTATTCTCATGCTTTTTAAAGTTTATGATTGCAACAGTAATGTTTAAAAATATTTTTAATCTATTGTTGTATTTGTTCGTCCTGTTCCTACTACTGCCTCCTGTAAAGCTCTCCATGTATTACATCCAACAATTCCATCTGCTGTTAGACCTACTGCTCTTTGGTAACGTCTTACTGCATTTTCAGTTGCTGAACCAAATATTCCGTCTAAGCCTCCAGTTGTATAACCTAGTGTGTTTAAGTCATCTTGTGCTATTAACACATAATTACTTAAACTTCCTCTTTTTAATTGTGGAAATCCTCCACTGGAACAAGCTGGAGTTCCGAAATCTTTTGTCAAAATGCACCCATGTAGGTGTTAGGGATATTGGCTCAACATATGACCATACACCAGAGTTATTAGCTGAATTCCATAATCTTGTTCTTTGTGCACTACTTAGCCTTTGCCCCACATCAAACGCTACACCAGCATAGTGTTGACTTTGTGTTCCATGTCCGCCTTCCCAAGGTCTTTTAAAAGCAAATCCTACTGGTATTCCAGAACCATATATATATCTTTGGCTATTCCAACTCTGCATTGTTCTTTTAGTTGTCCATAGAGTTGAAGAGTTACTAGAACCTCTAAATTCTCTTACTCTTAAGGTACCATTTGTATTATATGGCATTGGCTCACTTTCTCCCCTGTAGTAAGTCTCCATACGATCAGTATCATTATTAAACACTAATATCTTTGCCACAGCAATATCCTCCTTGAATTTAATCTGTAATATAGTGTATGATATATAAAATATATTAGTTACATTTTTTATGACATAAATTATTTTTTTATTTAGTTTTATTTTTTATGTTATAATATCTATGAAGTTTTTTAGACATGTTTATTCTTTATCATTTTTTGGAGGTTAGTATGGGAGAAGATTTATATGATAAGAGGAATTCAAATTATTGCTATAAAGGTACAAATACCTTAATTAATAAATTGGATATTAAAGATCCTAAAAAATTACAAACCTATGAAGCAAAAATTACAGCAGCTAAACTTTTAGCTTTGAGACGTAAAGGAATTATTGGAAACTTTGATGTAGAACATTTAAATAAAATACACTCTTATCTCTTTGAAGATATATACCCTTTTGCTGGTAAATTTAGAAATGAAAATATTGCTAAAGGAGTATTTAGATTCGCCGAATATGAATATATCGAACCCGAATTAAACAGATTATTAAATGAATTAATGAAAGAAAATTACTTACGAGGATTAAGTAAAGAAGAATTATCAGAAAAACTTGCATATTATTTGTCTGAACTAAATGTACTTCATCCATATAGAGAAGGTAATGGTAGAACAATTAGAGAATTCATACGAGAACTAGCACTTAAAAATGGATATAAATTAAATCTAAGCAAGATTGATCCTAAAGAATTTTTAAATGCCAGTATAAAATCTATTGTTGATATCAAAGACTTATCAGAACTAATTTATAAATGTTTAGAAAATACAACAAATTCTTAAAAAGTTATAACTAAATCCAAGTTGTTTTTATTTTATAATTTTAATATGTTTTTTATTATTCTTGAGGTCTTGTAATCTTTGGTATAAGTGCATTTGGCGGTTATTGATAAGTGAAACAAATTTGACTTTTTTCTTATTTTATGGTATAATAGATATGTGGTTTGGTTAGAATAAAATTTAAGTTTGGAGGATAAAGAAATGTTTAATGAAGATATTTTTAATTTTGATATAAATAATATTAAAAATGATTTAGCAATTGAAGGAATGGCAATTTCAGATGCTGATATAACTTTATTTAAGCAATTTGCGAATGATGAAATTGATATGCCAAACTTAATACAAACAATAAAAGATGAAATTATATGACTATTTTAGAATAATTTTGTTTTAGATTTTATATACTTAATAGTAAAAACAGATGAAACATAAGTTACATCTGTTTTTCTTGTTTTTAACAATTTTATATTAACACTTCGTTTTTACGCCTGTCACTTTTTATCACTTTTGTCACAAAAACACCTGTCCACAATTATCAAATTTGCTTGCATTTTACGACTAATCTCTCTGTTCCATAATTAGTACATGTTATTAATGTTAGCTCTTTTCTTCCATTAGTATGTTGACTTGTACAACTCGTATCGTCCGGTTGAACTACATATTTTTTATATACAACGTATTTTAATGTTCTTCCTGTCAAATCATCTATTTCAACTATGTCTCCATTTTCTAATTCATTTAATCTGCCAAACATCTTTCCATTTCTATAATTATGTCCTACTATACAATAATTGTCTATCTCATCTAGTTGTATTTTTCCTTTTGGGGGCCAGTATCTATTAACTGAGATCTCAAGTAATTCATCAGAGGTTTGTGATAAGACTGGGTATGTAATATCTATTTTAGGTATTGTTATGATTGCTTCAGTTGTATATGTAGTATCTCCGACAGTAATTTCATTATTTGTTATTTCATTAGTATTAACTTCAGGTTCTTCATTGGCTTCTTCTTCACTTAATACAATAATTATTGCATCATTTTTAGTAGATTTTTTAGTAGTATCGTCAAATGACTTAACTTCAGATAATAATACTTGTGATACTTCTTCACTTTTATTTCTGTCATATTCTGCGTATATGTAATATGAGGATAATAGACATGCTAAAAGAACTGCTACAAAAAATTGAATTTTATATAGTCTTCTTTTTCTTTTTAATTCTGGCGTAACATATATTTTTTCAGTAACTAGAATTTGATTCAATTTCTATTTCCTCCTATCTTTAAGACTTACATAAATATTATAGCATAAATTTATTTTAATTTAAATATCTCTATAGATTAAATTTGAAAGTTCTGCAAATTGCTCTATTGTTAATTTTTCTCCTCGTATATTCATATCTATACCTATATTATCAAATATTTCCTTAATCCTTACTTTATCTGTGATTATTCCAGAATTTACTAATCCATTTACTAAAGTTTTTCTTCTCTGCATAAAACTTGCTTTGATCACCCTAAAGAACATTTCTTCATTATCTACTTCTACAACAGGCGTTTTTCTTATATCAAGTTTTATAACTTCAGAATCTACTTCAGGAGCGGGAATAAAGCTGCTTTTATCTACAAATACAATTTTTTTTGCTTCTGCATAATAATTTACACTATATGTAATTGCCCCAGATAATTTATCTCCTGGCATAGCTGTAATTCTGTCCGCTACTTCTTTTTGTACCATAACGGTAATACTATATATTCCTAATTTATCTTCCAGTAATTTCATAATAATCGGGGTAGTTATATAGTATGGAAGATTAGCAACTATTTTTATCTTTTCTAAATCACCTACATTTTCTTTAATAAGTGAATTTAGATCTATTTTTAGTACATCGTCATTTAGAAGGATAAAGTTATTGTACAATTTGAATCTATCCTTCAGAATAGATATCATCTTATCATCTAATTCGATTGCAATAACCTTTTCTGCTCTTTCCAGTAATTTAGAAGTAAGAGTTCCTAAGCCTGGTCCAATCTCTATAACTAAATCTTTTTCTTCTATATTAGATGCTTCTATTATATTTTCTATTACATTATCATTTATCAAAAAATTTTGTCCCAATTTTTTATTTGCTGTTATATTATATTTCCTTAGTATAAATTTAGTATCTTCTAAACTACTGCTCATTTTGTCCTATCCCTCTATTATATTTAGGTTTTAATGCTAAATCCTATAAACTTTAATTTTTTTATTTATTGATGAAAACCAGTTTCTACTTAATCATCTATTTCTTCTTGTAAAACCACATCAATTACTGTTCCTTCTTCCACAGAAGTTCCAGATGTTACGCTTTGACTTGTAACTCTACCACTACCAGTGTATTTAATATTCAAATTTTTATTTTTCAAAGCTGCTTTTGCTTCAGATAATGTCATTCCTTTTAAATTTGGTACAGTTTGTGATATTCTAGTGTCATTGTCTTCTGTGTATAATTTTACAATGGCTCCTTCTATAAGTCCTGTTCC
The DNA here is from genome assembly GCA_944392505.1 of uncultured Clostridia bacterium. Taxonomy (GTDB): domain Bacteria; phylum Bacillota; class Clostridia; order TANB77; family CAG-508; genus CALXVA01. Next base: position 16,625 of record CALXWU010000012.1, read on the forward strand.
AGCTACTGGCATTTGTGCACTAACTATATCATTATCATTTCCTTCTACATCACACTCAAAACCTTGCTTTTCAACTATTTTTCTTGCTTCAGCTACTGTCTTATTCTTTACATTTGATAAAGTGATGGTTTCTACTTCTGTTCCTCCATCTGTTGTATCTGATGGAACCCCTAAATATGGTAATACTTCTGATAATATTTGAGAAACGACTGGCGCTGCTACTCTACTACCATAATAGTTATCTCCTTTTACACCATATAATGTTACAAGTATAACTACTTCTGGGCTTTCAACTGGTGATATTCCTGCAAATGATGCAACATATCCTGCATTTTCATCAGAAGGATCTGGCTCTGAGGTACCTGTTTTTCCTGCTATACTATAACCTTTTACTTGTGCATATCTACCTGAGCCACTATCTACAACTGTTTCTAACATATCAAGCATTGTTTTAGAAGTTTCTTTTGATATAACTTGTCTAACCTCTTCTGGCTCTACTGTAGTTACGGCACCTGTATCAGTATTTTTGATTTCTTTTGCAATTCTAGGTTTCATTAATACACCATCATTTGCTACTGCTGCTACTGCTGAAATCATCTGTAATGGCGTTACTCTAAATCTTTGACCAAATGACATTGTTGCAAGTTCTATGCTTCCAACATTATCAAGATCCCAAAAAATACTATTCCTTTCTCCAGAGCTTCCTGAATCCCCTATATCACCAAATCCAGTAGTATCAAAAAGGCCGAAAGCATCATAATATCTATATAATGTTGCTGCTCCTATTTTTTGTCCTAGCTGAATGAATGCTGGGTTGCAAGAATTTTTAAGTGCATCTCTCAAGCTTTGACTTCCGTGCCCTGCTGCATCAGAACAATGTATGGTTACTCCAGATACAACTTCTTCTCCTTCGCAATTAAATACTCCTGCTGTATCTGCATCAACTAATCCCTCTTCTAATCCTGCCGCCGCCGTTACAATTTTAAATACCGAACCGGGTTCATATGTATATGTTATAGCTTTATTGTTCCACGTTTCTTGTTGCATAGCATATTGCTCTTCGCTAGACATCTTCTCCCAATCTTTTTCCGATATGAAATCTAAAGTATATGGATCATTTAAGTTATAATCTGGGTATGTGGCCATGGCTAAAATATCACCATTATTTGGATTCATAATTATAACATTTCCGCCATCTTCGCAGTCATTTTCTTCACATGCTTGTTTTAAATATTTTTCTGCAATTTGTTGTATATTGGCATCTATTGTTAGTGTGATGTCATTGCCATTTTGTGGAGCAATATATGTTTCATTTTCATATGGTATTAAATCTTGAACAGCATCTTGTGCAGATGTTACCTTTCCTGGTGTTCCTGTTAAGATATCATTCCATTTTAATTCTAGTCCCCATAATCCTTGATTGTCAGTACCACAGAACCCTATTAGATTAGATGCTAGGTTATCATATGGATAATACCTTTTTGTATCTTCATCAATATTTATTCCACTATATATATCATTTTCTTCCATCCAAGTTTCCAGTTTTTGGATTTTATCATTTTCTACTTTCCTTGCAATTGTAACATTTGTACTATCTCTTGATACTTTTTCTAAAGTTTCTTCATAATCTAATTCAAAAATCTCTGAAAATGCTTTTGCAACTTTTTCTTTTAGCGCTTTTGTTTTAGTTTCATCTATTTCATCAGAGTCATCTTCTTCTACCACGATTCTTGTTGGGTCTATACTAACCGTATCCACTTGTGCACTTACAGCTAGGGCCTTTCCTGTAGAATCATATATAGTTCCTCTTTTTGGACTTATTATTTTACTTGCTGTCATTTGCCTTTGCATATCTTCTTTTAAATCTGCTCCTTGAACTAACTGTAACCAGCCTAACCTACCTATTAAAAGAACAAATATAACAAAGAAAGCTATTAATATTCTTCCTAATCGTTCATTTAGACTTAAAAACTTTCTTACATTACTTGAATTTTTATTACTTGTTTGTTTTTTATTATTAATTTTATCTTTATTATTTCTAAATTGATAAACATTTCCCTTATGATTTCTATCCAATTTTACATCTTCTCCTCATTAGATTAATTTTTATTTCATTGGCATTATACCTTAAAAAAGCTATTAAAACATATTATTTAACTCTCGTTATCTAATTCGTTATTTATTTTACTATCTATCTTTAAATATCACTTTTCTAAATAGTTCAATTACCCTATTATATGTCTAATATTTTATATTAGGTCACATAAAAAATCAAGCAAAATCATAAAAAAGACCTAAACTAATTTAGAATTAGTTTAAGTCCCCTTTTATCTTGTCTTAATTAGCTATTAAATATAGCGTCAAATTCGTCTCCATCAATTTTTTCTTTTTCTAAAAGAACTCCTGCAACACTATGAAGTTTATCTATGTGTTCTCTTAAAATTGATTCAGCCCTATTATATGCAGCATCTATGATGCTTTTAACTTCTTCATCTATTATTCCAGCTGTTTCTTCCGAATATTCTTTAGCTTGAGCAAAATCTCTTCCCAAGAATACTTCTTCTTGATTTTGTCCAAGAGTTATTGTTCCAACTCTTTCACTCATGCCGTATTTAGTAACCATTGCTCTAGCTATTTTGGTTGCTCTTTCTATATCATTACTTGCTCCTGTAGAAATGTCATCTAATATTAATTTTTCTGCAACTCTACCACCTAAAAGTGATACTATATTTTCTACCATCTCCGTTCTTGACATAAATGATTTATCTTCAGTTGGCCTATACATAGTATAACCACCTGCCATTCCTCTTGGAACTATAGATATTTGATGGACAGGATCTTGCGTTGGTAAAAATCTACTTACTACAGCATGCCCTGCTTCATGATAAGCTACTAATTTTTGTTCCTTATCACTTCTTACTCTTGTTCTCTTTTCAGGTCCCATTGTTACTTTTACCATTGCATCTTCAATTTCTTGCATTCCTATTTCTCTTAGATTTCTTCTTGCTGCTAAAAGTGCTGCTTCATTCAAAACATTCTCTAAGTCTGCGCCAGAAAATCCTGAGGTGTTTTTTGCAATTGTTTTTAAATCTACATCTATTGATAATTTTTTCTTTCTACTATGAACTTCTAGTATTTGCTCTCTAGCTTTAACATCTGGGCTAGATACAACTATTTGTCTATCAAATCTACCTGGTCTTAATAATGCTTTGTCTAATACATCTGGTCTGTTAGTAGCTGCTAATACTATAACACCCTCATTAGCTGAAAACCCATCCATTTCAACCAGTAATTGGTTTAAGGTCTGTTCTCTTTCATCATGTCCTCCACCAAGTCCAGCTCCTCTTTGACGTCCTACAGCATCTATTTCATCTATAAATACTATACATGGAGCTTTTTTCTTAGCTTCATCAAATAAATCCCTTACTCTTGATGCACCAACACCAACAAACATTTCAACGAAATCAGATCCACTTATGATAAAGAATGGTACTCCTGCTTCTCCTGCAACTGCTTTTGCTAATAATGTTTTACCCGTACCAGGTTGACCAACAAGCAATACTCCTTTTGGAATTCTCGCTCCCATATCAGTAAATTTTTTAGGATTTTTTAAAAATTCTACTATTTCTTCTAATTCCTCTTTTTCTTCATCAACACCTGCCACATCATCAAATGTAACTTTATTTTTATCAGTTGGATTCATCATTCTAGCTCTACTTTTGCCAAAAGACATTGTTTTGCTACCACCGCTATTTCCTTGTGCTCCACTCATAAATAGGAACCAGAATATTAAGAAAATAATTAAAATTCCAAATGGTGTTAAAAGACTTAATATAAACATCCAGATAGACTCAGATTGTTCTGTCACATTAATACTTCCTGCAGTCATACTTGCTTGTAAATTATCCATTAAATTATCTATGCTTGGAATATTTACTTGTTTTGTAAAATTATCATTTTTTAGTTTAACTTCAGCTGTACTTCCATCTGAAGATAACTCAATTTCTGATACTTCTCCTGCTTCTATTTTCTGAACTAATTCAGAATATGCAAGTTTATTACTGTCATTATCTAAAATAGAAGTTAATAATACAACAAATATAATACCTATTATCAGCCACATGGCTAATGTTTTAATTCCACTTTTCAAATTTAAAATTCCTCCTTTTGTCGTTTTTGGGACAGGCCCTGAAACGACAACTTGGTCGTTTTGGGGACAGGCCTTAAATTGACATTTTCTAATTATTGTGAATAAAATTTATATTTTAACTGGTTTTCAAATTCACCTTTGAAATATACCATATAAATTCTGTTATTTCAAGGCTTTTTACCAAACTTTTTAATCTTAAAAATTAATCTGTTACGGAAATACGAGTTAGACAATAAAAAATATTTTTCCTTTTTTCACATAAATCTTTATACCTTTCTTTGGCACTAAAAATTTATTTCCAATATTATTATTACATAGTTTTATAATATCCTCTATATGTATTTTCTCTATTCCTGCAGTTGTTCCATAGGCTTTTGATATAGTATATAGTATTAGTTTTGATTTTATTACTTTGTCTAATTTATTAAACCCTTTTAAATCTAAAATTATTTGTTTTTTCTTCTCACACATTTCTTTTGTTTGATTATCTTTAATAGTTTCATCTTTCCTATCTGCAGTTATTAACAGTTTGTTATATTCATTTTCCACAATTTTGTTAATAAATTGTTCTTCTTCTGCTGCTATACTAGACAATCTGTTTATTCCATCTACTACGCTAGGATTAAACTCTTTTTGTAAATATGGTATAAGCAGATTTCTAATCTTATTTCTAGTATATATATTATCATTATTTGATTGATCATATTTAGGCTGTAAGTTATTGATTTCACAATATTCTTCTATCTCTTGTCTTGGGCATTCAATAAGTGGCCTTATATATTTTCCGTCTCTTACTTTTTCTATCCCTTTCAAACCAGATACTGAAGTGCCTCTAATAATATTCATTAATACAGTTTCTGCGTTATCATTACTGTTGTGCGCTGTTGCTATTTTAGTAGCTCCTACCTTTTGTAAAATTTCTTCGAAAAATTCATATCTAATATTTCTTCCAGCTTCTTCTGTTCCAAGCTTTAGTCTTTTTGCTTCGTTTTGTACATCTACTTTTTTCATATAGAACTCTACATTTAGTTTTTCACAAATCTTTCTAACATATTCGCTTTCTTCGTCAGCTTCTTTTCTAATCATATGATTAATATGTGCTACATATATTTTTATATTCAATTTTTCATGTAAATTATATAAAATATATAAAAGAGAAACGGAATCTGGCCCTCCCGAAACTCCTACAACAATTTTATCGTTTTTATTAACCATATTATATTTATTTATTGTATTTAATACCTTATCTTCTAACATTTCTTTTACCTCTTAATATATTTAAATATATTATCATATTTTCTTCTAAGTTTCAACTGTTTGACATAATATGTCTGATTTTGATATAATTAGGGTAAGTATTAGACTTTTAATCTAATAATTTGGAGGTTAGCTTAATGAACATAACGAAACACATCTTGGCCCGGAAAGAATGTTATCTCCCTTTGGTAATTCCTCGGGAGGATGGCAAAAACATTCCAACTTATATCACTATCCATGAGACCTCTTTAGGCTTGGAGAAGCAACCAGCATATAAAGATGCAGCTTATTACATTGACCTCTTGGAACATCCTAAAGGTGATCCAAGATACGGTTACCACTTTCTTTGTAGTGACACTCAAGTTTGGCAGTTTCTGCCAACCTGGGTACGAACTGCACATAGTGGTAGTACAGAGGGTAATTCCTCTGTTGGGATTGAGAGACTTGTTAATGTCAACATTGACTTTGACAAAGCTATTCGAAACCAAGCAAGACTCACTGCAAGTATTATGTCAATGTATGACATTCCAATTAATCACGTAGTGCCTCATAAGTACTGGTCTGGTAAAGAATGTCCTGCTAGACTCTTAGCTGGTTTATATGATTGGAACTGGGATAGATTTATCTCAACAGTTCAGGACTATTACCAACAAATGGATTTCTTCATGGATATTGATTAACCTCACAAAACCGGTGGATTAATTTTCCACCGGCTTACTTTATACCTATATCATGTTTATAATTCGAATAAATATAAATTTTATTCTCTATATTTATTAACGAATTTAGTATAATTTCCAAGCCATAGTAGCTCTACAGTACCTGTTGGTCCAGCCCTATGTTTAGCAATAATTACTTCTGCAGTATCTTTCTTTTCACTATTTTCGTTATAGTAATCATCTCTATATAAAAACATTACGATATCAGCATCTTGCTCTATAGAACCTGATTCACGAAGATCTGAAAGTATTGGTCTATGATCATTTCTTAGTTCTGGTGCTCTTGATAGCTGAGAAAGAGCTATTACTGGAACTTTTATCTCTTTAGCTAATATCTTTAAAGAACGACTAATTTCTGCAATTTCCTGTTCACGACTAGCCCCTCTTTTTCCACTTCCTTGTACTAATTGTAAATAGTCTATTACAACTAATCCAATATCCTTTTCTAGCTTCATTTTCCTACACTTTGCACGTATTTCCATTATAGAAATGCCTGGTGTATCATCTACATATATATTTGCTTCAGAAAGGACTCCGGAAGCTTCGGCAAGTTTTGCAAGATCCTCTTCTTCTAATGTTCCTGTTCTTACTTTATTACTATCTACCATTGCTTCTGAACAGAGAATTCTGTTAACCATTTGTTCCTTCGACATTTCCAAACTAAATATTACTACTGGTATATTTGCTTTTAATGCAGCATTTGTAGCAATATTTAAAGCAAATGCAGATTTACCCATTGCTGGTCTTGCAGCAACTAATATCAAATCTGAATTATGAAGTCCTGCAGTTTTCATGTCCAAGTCTGCAAAACCAGTTGGTACACCTGTTACATGTTGCTTTTTATTATATAACTGTTCTAATTCAGTAAAAGTATCTACCAAAATGTCTTTAATTGAGCTATAGCCTTTTTGATTTTTCTTTTGCATTACCTCAAAAATCTTTTTTTCTGAATTATCTATAATCCCCTCAACATCTTGTGTAGGATCATAACCAAGAGTAATTATGTCATTTGCTGTCTTAATTAAATTCCTAAGAAGTGATTTTTCTTCAACTATTTTAATATATTGATCAACATTTGATGTTGTTGGAACTTTTTCAGGAAGCTCAACAATATATTCTAATCCACCTACAGCTTCCAATTTTCCCATTGCTGATAATTCTGATTTAAGAGTTATTACATCTATTGGCTCACCTCTATTATATAGGTTAAGTATTGCTGAATATATAATTTTATTATCTTCTCTATAGAAATCTTCTTCTCTAAGTGCTTCTATTGCAGCAAAAACCGCTTCTTTATCTGTTAACATACTTCCAATCACAGCTTGTTCTGCTTCTATATCATTTGGTGGTACTTTACCTAATTCCATCTTTTACTTCATTCCTTCCCCAAATCGCAATTATGTTTCAACCTTAGTTTCTCCTCTTGTTTAGCCACTAATAACTTGTATTTTCAAATCTGCAACTACGCCTTCAAATAATTTAATTGGCACATTGTATTCTCCTAAAGCTTTTATGGTTTCCTTTAGTTCAATTTTCTTCTTATCAATCATAAAATTATATTGAGATTTTAGATTCTCAGAAATTTCCTTGGCGGTTATCCCTCCAAATATCTTTCCATTTTCCCCTGCTTTTACCTTTAATTTAAGCATTATTCCTTTAAGTTTTTTTGCCAACTCTTCAGCGTTTTGTTTTTCAACATCTTTCTTAAAACTTGCAGCTTCTTTTTTATTATTTAATTTAGTCATATTTTCAGCATTTGCTTCGACAGCAAGTTTTTTGGGCAAAAGATAATTTCTTGCATACCCATCTGCAGCATTTATTATCTCATCTTTCTTACCAACACCTTTTATATCACTTAACAAAATTACTTTCATTTCACTACCTCCTCAGGACAAATGAAGACAACATGTTTTGTCCTATTTATTTTATATATAATTTAAATTGCTTCAAATTTAAGACAAAACATGTCATCTTCATTTGTCCTATATTTGCTCACTGAAATACTCATTAATCCTATTAATCAATTCCTGTTTAACTTCATAAATGTCCATTCCTTCAACTTGGGCTCCTGCCAATGTTATATGTCCTCCACCACCGTAATTTTTCAAGTATTACTTGAACATTAATATCTCCTATTGAACGTCCGCTAATACAAACCTTATCTCCTAATTTTCCTATTACGAATGATGCTGTAATATTGCTAATTGTAAGTAATTCATCGGCAGCTTTAGCGCATACTACATTTGAATCCTCGTCTTCTTCATCATAAATTGAAATTGCAATTGTATCATATACAAGCTCTGCTTTTCCAATAATATTTGAAATTTTATTATATGTGTCAAGATCACTCTGAAACCATTTTTTAACTTTAATTATATCAACACCACATTTACGTAAATATGCTGCTGCTTCAAAGGTTCTAACACCAGTTTTAAAAGTAAAGGTTTTTGTATCCATCATTATACCAGCATATAAAGCTTCTGCTTCTAGACTTGTTAATTGTGGTTCTGAACTAGCATATTCTACAAGTTCTGTTACTAATTCTGATGCAGATGAAGCATAAACTTCATGGAAGGTAAGTGTAGCACTCTCTATATAATCCGGACTTCTTCTATGATGATCTACTACAACTATTTTCTTTACTTTAGAAAGTAATTCTTGTGATTCAACATAATTTTTCTTGTTTGTATCTACAACTACTAATAAGGTATCATCATCTACTTCAGAAATAGCATTCTGAGGCTCAATTAAAATATCATCGTATTGAGAATCTGATTTTAGCTCTTTTAGGAAAGCAGTTAAATTATCCCCTTTTGGGCTTAAAACTATTTGCGCATCTTTTTCAAGTGTTTTGGCAAGTCTGTATATACCCATGCTTGCTCCTATAGCATCCATATCTGCATTGCTATGTCCCATAATAAATACTTTACTAGATTCCTTAATTAAACCTTCCAAGGCATGTGCTATAATTCTAGCCTTTACTTTTGTCCTCTTTTCTAATTCTTGTGTCCTTCCACCAAAAAAAGTATATTTATCTCCTTCGTGTATAACAGCCTGATCTCCTCCACGGCCTAATACTATGTCCAATGCTGCTTGAGCTGTTTTGTATTTTTCTAAGTTAGTAGTTCCATCATTTGATATTGCAATACTTAATGTAAATTGCATTTTATCTGATGGTTGTAACTCTTTTATTGTGTCTAATATATCAAATTTTTTATCTTCTATCTCTTTAATATATTGTTTCTCAAATATACATACAAAAGTGTCTCTTTCAGATTTTAGAATTAGTCCCTTATATACAGAAGCCCAATCATAAAGCTTCTTTTCTATCTCGGCCATAAGTTGTGGTTTTTCATTATCTGGAATTCTTTGTATGATTTCTTCATAATTATCTATCATAATTAAACCTATATACATATCTTTATCATCAAATAGGTTTTCCATTTCTACTAACTTTGTATTATCTACAAAATATATTATAATGATATATTCATCTTTTAATGGCATATAATCTCCATAAAGCTTATATGTCTTCTTATCAATCTTAATTTCATCATAGATTTTTTCTTTTTTATCATTATTCTTAATCTCTGATTTTACATCATTTAAAATTTTTGATAAATAGTTATTAATATCTATGTTAGCAAATTCTTGATTGAATTTTGTATTTCTAAATATCAAATTACCATTTGTTTCTGCAATAACTAATGGAAATGGTGAATTAACTAAAGCAATTTTAGCCACTTTATCTAAACTAAATGTAAGACTTTTTATATGTTCTGTTAATTCCTCTTGCCTTTTATTGTTTGTCCAATACGCATATATTAAAAGAAGTGTATATATAATTACTGATGGTATGATATACCATGGGTTATATACACAAATTACTACTAGCAATATTGCTATTATTGCTAAATATATTTTTGTTTTTGATATTATTTTATCTAAAACTTTTTTACTATGGTTCATTTAAACCTCCTAAAACAGTATTTATTGTACTATTTTTAGGAGGCTTTGTCAAGTTTACGTAAAATCAAAAGTGTGAAACTGGAATTAAATTGTTTCCAATTTCACACTTTTTTATTTTATTCTGTTACTACAACTTTATTATTTTCCTTATTTTCTACTGTTTCTTGATGCTCAGTATTTATATGAATATTCTTATATGCTGCCATACCAGTTCCTGCTGGAATTAATTTTCCTATAATAACATTTTCTTTTAGTCCAATTAATTCATCTACTTTGCCTTTAACTGCTGCTTCAGTAAGAACTCTTGTTGTTTCTTGGAAGGATGCAGCTGATAAGAAGCTTTCTGTTGCAAGTGATGCTTTAGTAATTCCAAGCAATACACGTTTGTAAGTAGCTGGCCTTCCGCCCTCTTCTTCTACTTTCTTGTTTGCATCTTCAACTTCATAGATATCTACTAGTGAACCTGCAAATAGAGGTGTATCACCATTATCTTCAACTCTTACTTTCTTAAGCATTTGTCTTGCTATAACTTCAACGTGTTTATCATTAATATCAACACCTTGGTTTCTATATACTTTTTGAACTTCTTGCACTAAGTATAAGTAAACTCCATCTGGGCCATTTATGCTTAAGATTTCATTTGGATTTATAGATCCTTCTGTAATAGGTGCTCCTGCTTTTACTTCATCTCCATCTTTTACACGAAGTTTTGAACCAAATGGTATTGTATATTTCTTGCTATCATCTTTTCCTGTAACTGTAACTTCTTTTCTTGTCTTATCATCTGAAATGCTAACTTTACCATCTATTTCTGAGATTATTGCTAATCCCTTTGGTTTACGAGCTTCAAATAGCTCCTCAACTCTAGGAAGACCTTGTGTAATATCTGCAACACCTGCAACACCACCAGAGTGGATAGTTCTCATTGTAAGCTGTGTACCAGGCTCACCAATTGATTGTGCTGCAATAATACCTACAGATTCTCCTATATTTACTTCTTCACGAGTTGCTAAGCCCATTCCATAACATTTAGCACATACACCATGTTTTGTTCTACATTCTAGTACAGAACGAACTTTAACACTTGTAATTCCTGCTGCAACTATTTCATCTGCAATATTTTCAGTAATTAATGTGTCTTTATCCACAATTAATTCCTTAGTTTGCGGATTATATATATCTTCTAATGGATATCTACCAAGTAATCTTTCTTCCATTTTTTCTACTACTTGATTTCCATCTTTAATATCAGATACTTCTATACCTTTTGTGGTTCCACAATCATGTTCTCTAACAATTATATCTTGTGATACATCCACAAGTCTTCTGGTTAAGTATCCAGAGTCTGCAGTTCTTAAAGCTGTATCTGCCAAACCTTTTCTAGCACCATGGGCTGAAATGAAGTATTCAAGTGCATCTAGTCCCTCTCTGAAGGATGAGGTAATAGGAATTTCGACTGTTTTACCAGTTGTAGATGCCATAAGTCCACGCATACCTGCAATTTGTCTTAATTGGTTTAAGTTACCTCTTGCTCCAGATTCTGACATCATGTATACAGGGTTTAGCTTTTCGAAATTGTCTTTCATTGCGTCTGTAACTTTATCTGTAGCTTGCTCCCAGATTTTAATTACAGAATTGTATCTTTCTGCATCTGTTATTAAACCACGTCTATATTGTTTTGTTACATTATCTACTTGAGCTTGTGCATCTTCAAGTATTTGTTTCTTAGCTGGTGGTACTTTTACATCATCAACTGATACTGTAATACCAGCTGTTGTAGAGTATTTGTAACCAGTTGCTTTGATATAGTCAAGAAGTTCTGCTGTTTTGCTTAAACCATGTTTGTTTATACATTTTGCAATTATTTTTCCTAAATTTTTCTTCATTACTGTAAAGTTTAATTCAGGTTCAAACATTGTTTCTGGGTTTGTTCTATCAACAAATCCTAGATCTTGTGGTATACCTTCATTGTATATTAATCTACCAACTGTTGTTTTTACAAATTTGCTTTTCTTTTCTCCGTTAACATCCTTAGTAATTCTAACATTTATTAATGCATGCATTCCTAAGTCATGGTTTACATTAGCCATTATTGCTTCTTCTGGTGATGAATAATATCCTCCTTCACCTTCTTCTCCTGGTACTTCCATAGTTAAGTAATATGCACCAAGTATCATATCTTGTGTAGGTACTGTAACTGGCTTACCATCTTGTGGTTTTAAAAGGTTATTTACAGAAAGCATTAAATATCTTGCTTCTGATTGAGCTTCTGGTGATAATGGTAAGTGAATAGCCATTTGGTCACCGTCGAAGTCAGCATTAAATGCTGTACAAACTAATGGGTGAAGTTTGATTGCTCTACCTTCAACTAAAACTGGCTCAAATGCTTGAATACCAAGTCTGTGTAATGTAGGAGCACGGTTTAATAATACTGGATGATCTTTTATAACATCTTCTAGTATATCCCATACTTCTGGACGTAATCTTTCAACCATTCTTTTTGCATTTTTAATATTATGAGCAATTCCACGTCCTACTAATTCTTTCATAACAAAAGGTTTAAATAGCTCTACTGCCATTTCTTTTGGAAGTCCGCATTGATAAATTTTAAGTTCTGGTCCAACTACTATAACTGAACGTCCAGAATAGTCAACACGTTTTCCAAGTAAGTTTTGTCTAAATCTACCTTGTTTTCCTTTTAATAAATCTGA
>CALXWU010000013.1 GCA_944392505.1 uncultured Clostridia bacterium
TCTATTTCAGAACAACAGACGTTACAGGTGTTATCGAATTAGCAGCTGGAACAGAAATGGTTATGCCAGGTGATAACATAGACATGACAGTTGAACTTATTACACCAATAGCTATTGAAAAAGGACTAAGATTCGCTATCCGTGAAGGTGGTAGAACTGTAGGTTCAGGTGTTGTTTCAGAAGTTATTGAATAATATTTGAATGAATATAATAAAGGCAAGGGGTTACAAGAAATTGTAATTTCCTTGTTTTTTTCTTGACTTTTAGCTTAATTGATTATATACTATAATCGTATTTTAGGAGGAATGAGAATGAGTTTAATTAAGAAGACAATATATGTACTTATATCTGTAGCAGTAATTTTATTTATAATATCTAATATTGTTAAAGCAGATACAGTCGAAATTACAACAGAAACATTAAACTTAAGAAAAGAAGCAACAACAGAGTCAGATATAGTTGCTCAAATTTCCATAGGAGAAGAATGTGAGCTTTTAGGAGAAGAGGGAGATTGGTATAGGGTCCAATACAATGACTATACTGGATATATAAGCAAAGAATATGCGGAAATCGTTTCTACTGAAGGCGCTGAGACGACATCAAATGGTGAAACAAACACGGAGCCAAATGAGAATACAACTACAGATGACAATACAGAACCAAGTGGAGACAATAATACAACCAGTGAGCCACAGGATTCAAACAACAATACAACAGCTGGTAATACAGAGGGAAGATTAAACAGAGCAGTTGAGTTAAGGATAGTTCCACTAATAAATGGTGGAAGAATTGAAAGATTAAGCAATAGCACCTCTGTTACTGTAATAGAAGAACTTAATGGATGGTCATATATACAGACTGATACATTATCAGGCTGGGTTAGAAGTGATGCTATTACTATACAAGAAAGTCAAGACCATAATAATAATGATAATGGTAGTGATACTGATAACAATACTGATGCAAATTCAGATAATGACAATAATACCTCTGATTTTGAAGAAAGAACTATGTATGCAACAGATTATATAAATATCAGACAAGGACCAAATACATCATCAGAAAGAATTATGACGGTTGCACCAAATACAGAGCTTACAGTAGTTGGAGAATCAGGTGATTGGTATGAAGTGGAAACAAGCGAAGGCAATGCATATGTTTTGAAAGAATTGTTATCAACTTCAAGAGTAGAGGTAACAAATAGAGGAAATGTAGATAGAACAGAAGATAAGGATAGTAATGAAGAGGCAGAAACACAAAAAGAGGTTTCTACCTCTAATGTTTCTGAGACCACAGATAAAGAAGAAACATCAAATTCTTCTGATAGTTCTACAACAGCAGAAGAAATAGTAGCTTATGCTAAAAAATTCTTAGGAGTTCCATATGTATATGGAGGAGCAAGTCCATCAGGATTTGACTGCTCAGGATTTACAATGTATGTATATGATCATTTTGGAATATCTATGAGACATGGAGCGCAGGCACAAGCCAAACTTGGAGAGGTAGTTAGTGCTGACAAATCATCTAAAACAAGTTTACTAAATAATCTTGAAGTTGGAGATTTGGTATTTTTCCTAGATTATGAAACAATGGATGAAATTGGGCATTGTGGTATATATATAGGAAATGGGGAGTTTATTCATGCATCTTCAGGTTCAGGATATTGTGTTAAGATAAACAGTTTATTACCAGGAGAGTATTACAATACTAGGTATTGTGCGGCAAGAAGGGTTCTTTAAAGAATAAAATAAAACAACAAAATAAATCGGGGGCAATAGGAGAGGAGAAATCCATATAAAAAGACCAATTTGTATTGCCTCTTTAATGTATATTTTAGGAATATTAATTGGGCTATACTTAGACTTAAGTGTAGCTTTTTTGTGTGTTATATTCTTCATAATTACTATAATTTTGAATTTATTTTGTAAAAATAAAAAATTGTTGATACTGATTTTATTAATCTTATTAGGAAGTATCTATGTAAATTTTTTAGATAGTAGCTATGATGAAAAATATTTGAATATACCAAATGAAGTAACCGTAAAGGCTTTAGTTATTTCAGAACCAGTAGATAAAGAATATAAATATTCATATGTGATTAAAGTAGCAGAAATCAATAATAGCAAAAAATACAATGGTACGAAATTAATTCTTGATATTAATAAAAATAAATTAAATGGAGAAGCACCGAAATTTGGTGATGAAATAGAAATAATAGGTGAATTAAAAAAGCCAGATACTGCAAGAAACTATAAAGGATTTAATTATAAAAATTATTTAAAAAGTAAAAAAATCTATGGAACAATTACATTGGAAGCTTACCAAATTGTTGGAAATGATAAAGTAGACGGTATTAGCAGAGTTATTAATAAAATACAAAAAAACATAAAAGAAAATGTAAATAAAATATTAAAAAAAGAAGAAGCTGCATTATGTATTGGAATCTTAATAGGAGATAGAGAAGCAATATCTGAGGAAACAGAAGACAACTTTAAAAAGAGTAATTTGACTCATATGCTTGCAGTTTCAGGTTCGCATATTACTTATATCATAAATAGTTTAGCAATTATATTAAGTAAAACCGGTAAAAAATTTGCCAAAATATTTACTATATCTTTTCTGATCTTTTTTATGGCATTGACAGGTTTTACATCTTCTGTTATAAGAGCATGTATTATGGGAATATTAGTTTTAGTAGCAAGTTTGTTGCACAGAAAGCCAGATACAATAAATAATTTAGGAATATCTGCTTTCATAATTTTAATATTTAACCCATATGCAATTAATGATGTTGGCTTTTTATTATCGTATGGGGGAACGATTGGAATAGTTGTATTGGGAAATAGAGTAACAGACCTAATTTATAATATTATGGAAAGATTAACAAAAGGCAGAATAAAACTGACAGAGGCAGACGTTCTAGGCAATGAAATAAAAAGTAATAGTATAAAACAGAAGTTAAAGAAATATTTGATAAATTCTTTTAGTATAACATTATCTGCAAATTTAATAATTATACCTATAATGGCATATAATTTTAGTACGATTTCTATCACATTTTGGATTTCAAATATTTTAGCAGCACCTGTGATGGAAGTAGTAACAATTTTGGGATTTATTGTTTATTTTGTATCTACTATTTTTATTCCGTTTGCAGAATTTCTAGGAATATTTTTAAATCTTCTCCTAGATATGTTATTAAAAATAGCCGAAATTTCTTCTCTTATTCCAGGTTCAAGTATATATATTAAAACTCCTTATGTTTATGAATGTGCAATTTATTATTTGTTATTATTCTCATTATTTAATTTTAAAGCTATTAAAGAAAAGTTTAATATATTAAAAAATAGTTTAAATAAGAGCAATAAATTAGTTATATGTAAGATACTTACCAACAAAAAAATCATACTATTATGTGTCATCATAATTATCATATCAAACCTTATAATATATGTACTTCCAAATTCACTCAGAATATATTTTGTAGATGTGGGACAAGGGGATTGTACGTTAATTCGAACTCCAACAAATAAAACTATTTTAATAGATGGTGGTGGGAGTGAATTTGGCAGTTTTGATGTTGGAGAAAGCACTTTACTTCCATATTTATTAGACAGAAGAATAACAACTATAGATTATTTGATGATTTCACATTTTGATAGTGACCATGTTGGAGGATTATTTACGATAATAGAGAATTTAAAAGTAAAGAATATAATAATTTCAAGGCAAGGAGAAAATTCTGAAAACTTAAAAAAGTTTAATGAATTAATAAAAGACAAAAAGATAAATTTAATAATAGTGAAAAAGGGAGATTTAATACCAGTAGATAAATATTCATATTTTGACATTTTATTTCCAGAAGAGAGACTTATTAATGAAAATGTATTAAATAATAATTCAATAGTAGCAAATTTTCACTGTAGAAACTTTTCAATGCTGTTTACAGGCGATATAGAAGAAGTGGCTGAAAAAAGACTACATGAGTTATATGAGGGAACAGACAAATTAAATGCAATTTTTCTAAAGGTTGCACATCATGGTTCAAAGACTTCAAGCACAGAGAGATTTTTAAACTTAGTAAAACCAAAAGTAGTATTTATTGGAGTTGGAGGAAATAATAAATTTGGACATCCTAATGAGAGTATTATAGAAAGGCTAAAAAAATATACAAATTTGATTTATAGGACAGATAAAAATGGAGAAATAAGTGTGATAATAAATAAAAATTTGTATATTTTTCCAAAAAAATACCATACTAATACTAAACAAAATGTATCAGATCATTTTTATAGTAGCAAAATAGATACATTTCGAAAGGAATGAAAATAGTATGGATAAAAAGTGGATAATTAGTATAATCGTTACAATAATTATAGGGCTTATTTTAGGTATAAGTATTGCATTTTTCACAGAAAGAAATAGAAATGAAACAGAAGGAACAGAATTTGTCGATGAAAAAGAGCTTGCAGGTAGGTTAAATGGGCAGACAACTAATAACTTGAGTGATGAAATGAATGTAATAGAAACTTCAGCACAAGAAAATTTAGTTTCACCAAACGCTATAATTATAAAGAAAACATATTATGAGTCATGTGACCATTTAATCAGAAAAGTAGAAGAAATTCCAGAAAATTTAGTCAACAAAACTGAACAAGATATTAAAGCAGAATTCCCTGATTGGAATTTAGAAGAATATTCACCAACGCAGATTACTTTATATAAAAGTGTAAGTGGAAATTGTGGAGAACACTATTTTGTACAGGAGCATAATGGTGTTATAGGAATTTATACCACAGACGAATATGGTGTAAAAACTTTAAAAGAAGATACTGAAATTTCTATTCAATACTTACCAGAAGAAGATGTAAAAAATCTAAAAGCAGGTGTCGAAATAATAGGACATACAAAACTTATAGAGTTTTTAGAGGATTATGAATAATTGAAAATAAATTTTAAAAAGGAAATAACAGTTTTTTAATTTTACCTCGTTATCCCAACTGCGTACAAACTGTAATAAACTTCACTTATGTTTCGTTTAACAGTTTGTAACTTGTCGGTCCCCACGAACCTCACTCGGTGAAATTAAAAAACTGTTATTTCCTTGCGATTAATTTTATTTTCTAATCTATCTTTAAATTTTCTTTTTTCAAATAACCTTGTTGATAAAATTGTCTAAAGTACATTATTAAAGAGAAAATTGTAGTTAATACTGCTAAATAGTATATGTAATTGTCAAATCCAAATAGTGGTGCATCTGGTTTGAAGCTTGTATTCCAATATTCAATAAATAGTGATGCAACTATTGCTACATAGAATAAAACTGTTGCAAGTTTTCCATACCATCTACTAGATACAACTAATTTTTTTCCGTAAAGGAAAGATGCTCCAGCTACCATTAAAATTTCTTTAATAAATACTATTAATAATATCCATAAAGGTACAATTCCTTTAAAAGTTAAAGATGCTAATACTGAAATTTGAGTAGCCTTATCTGCAAGAGGATCAACTAATTTACCAAAATTAGTAATAAAATTAAACTTCCTTGCAATACAACCATCTAGTATATCAGTTAATCCGGATATGGTTAATACTATAAAACCAGAAATATATTGTCCTGTGAGTATATAATATACAATTAAAGGTATTAAAATAAATCTTACTATAGTTAAAGCATTTGGTATATTTTTTAACATATTTCTTGCTCCTTCAATATTTCATGCTAGATATTGTAATTAAAATAGTGTATTTTGTCAAGGCTAACTTACAGTATAGTATAGTTTATCATCTTGAAAATCTACATTTATAGTACTTCCATTTAACAATTCACCTTTTAGAATCATATCAGAAAGTTCATCTTCAAGATATCTTTGTATAGCTCTTCTTAAAGGCCTTGCGCCATATTTTATATCAGTTCCTTTATCTAATAAATATTTTTTAGCTTCTTCTGATATATTTAATGTAATGTTTTTGTCTGATAAAGCTTTTCTTGTATCCTTTAGCATTAAATCAACTATTTGAATTAGTTCATCTTGAGTTAATTGATGGAATACTACAATTTCATCTACTCTATTTAAGAATTCTGGTCTAAAGGTGTCTTTTAAAGCATTCATTATAGCATTGTTGTTAACCTGACCACCGCCAAATCCAATAGAATTAGTGTTTAGGTTTGAACCAGCATTTGAGGTCATGATAATTATTGTATTTTCAAAACTTACTGTATTTCCTTGTGCATCTGTAAGTCGTCCGTCATCTAAAACCTGAAGTAAAATATTAAATACATCAGGGTGTGCTTTTTCAATCTCATCTAATAAAATTATTGAATAAGGATTTCTTTTTACCTTTTCTGTAAGCTGTCCTGCATCATCATAACCAACATATCCTGGAGGAGAGCCAATAAGCTTAGAAGTAGAATGACTTTCCATATATTCTGACATATCTATTCTAATTATTGAATCTTCATTTCCAAACATCTCATAGCATAAAGCTTTTGCGAGTTCTGTTTTACCTACACCAGTTGGACCAACAAATATAAATGAAGGAGGTCTTTTAGTACTTTTCAAGCCTGCTCTGTTTCTTCTAATTGCACGAGAAACAGCTTCAACAGCTTCATTTTGTCCGATTATTCTTTTGTGCAAATTATTTTCCAAGTTTAATAATTTTTGAGTTTCAGCTTCAGTAATTTTCTTGACTGGTATTTTTGTCCAACTTTCAATTACTTCTGCAATATCTTGAACAGTTAATTCTCTTAATTTCATACTTTTAGAAAGATTATCAATTTTTTCTGTTAAAGCACATTCTTTAGTCTTTAGCTCTGCAGCTTTTTGGTAATCCTCTGTAGAATCTGCTTGAGCGGCTTCTTCTTTTTCCTCTTGAATTTTTGCAAGTTCATTCTTTAACACTTCTAATTCATAGAGTTCTTTATTATCCAAGTTAATTCTAGAACAAGCCTCATCCAAAATATCTATTGCTTTATCTGGCAAAAATCTGTCATGTATATATTTTTCTGACATGATTACAGCTTGTTTAATAACATCAGTAGATATTTTTACTTTATGATAATCTTCATAATATTTTTTTATTCCATCCAATATTCCAATAGTATCTGCAATAGAAGGTTCTGATATAATAACTGGTTGGAATCTTCTTTCTAAAGCAGTATCTTTCTCAATATATTTTCTATACTCTTTAAGAGTTGTAGTACCCACTAATTGAAGCTCACCATTTGCAAGCGATGGTTTTAATATATTTGCTGCATTCATTGAATGTTCTGCATCTCCAGCACCAATTATATTATGTATCTCATCTATTACAAGAATTATATTTCCTAAAGATTTACATTCATCAATTATTGATTTCATTCTTGCTTCAAATTGACCTCTAAATTGTGTTCCAGCAATTACAGCTGTCATATCTAATAAATATACTTCTTTATTTAATAATTTTGCAGGAACTTTTCCATTTGCAATTCTAATAGCTAAGCCTTGTGCTATTGCAGTTTTACCAACCCCAGGCTCACCAATTAAACAAGGATTATTTTTAGAACGTCTATTAAGAATTTGAATAATTCTCTGAATTTCCTTATCTCTTCCAATAACAGCATCAAGTTGATTATTTTTAGCTTTCTGAGTAAGGTTAGTACCAAAAGTATCTAATGCTTTTTTCCTTTTATTATTTTTCTTATCAACCTTAACCTTCTTTTTACTATTTGAGTTTGCATCAGAAGAATTAGAGCCTCCTTCATTTGAAGCACCAAACATATTTGAAAATATAGATCCTAATGGGATAGCACCAAATTGCATAGCACCTTCATTTTCTGGATTATATGAATCCTCAGACTCTTCTTGAATATCTGCAAAATTCATATTATCAGACATATCTTTAAACATTGATTCAAATTGTTGAGTCATATTATTCAAATCATCTTCAGTAAGATTAGCCTGTTTCATCAAACTATCTATAGGGTTAATACCTCTCTTTTTAGCGCAATCATAGCAGTAGCCCTCTAAAGTATTTTTCCCTTCATTATCTTTTTTATTTACAAAAACAACTGCATTGTTCTTTTTACAGTCTGAACATAACATCTATTTTTTATCTCCTTTATATACATTTTTATACACTCTATATCATACCGTAAAATGGGCTTAAAGTCAATAAATTCTAAGTGAATTTTGTGTGAAGGCAAATAGTACCAATTATTTTTCTATTTATAATTGAATTTTATTCTATTATGTTATATACTATATTTGTAGAAATGCGTAGAAAAAATACATATTAATAAAAGAACTTTTTAGCTTGTATTTATATCTTAAGAAAGGTATGGGAGTAAACTATGAAAAATCCAAAAATAATGTACATTTTAATAATTCTATTTTGTATATTTGCTATAGTTGCAGGAGTATGGGCACAAATTACAGAAGGAGATGACGAAGTAGACATAGCAAATAGAGAACAGCAAAATACTATAGAGGAAAAAACACAAGATGAACTAAAAAGTGA
The DNA here is from genome assembly GCA_944392505.1 of uncultured Clostridia bacterium. GTDB lineage: Bacteria > Bacillota > Clostridia > TANB77 > CAG-508 > CALXVA01. The sequence continues at coordinate 8,500 of CALXWU010000013.1, forward strand.
GTTTGCACTTCTATTCACAAACACATTAAATTTAGGAAGTTTTGACACTACAGGAATAGCTAAGATCAATGCAGAACAAAACATAGTTTACGAGGCAATTAACCTAGAAGAGAACAATGATAGATATGAGATGAATCTACATATACCAGTTATAAATGTAAGAAGTGAATTATCTAACCAATTAAACCAGACAACTCAAACCATATTTATAAATAAAGCAAATGAAATAATTCAAGATACAGACTCTACAATAAAAACTATATATAGTATAGATTATGTGGCTTTTGTAAACAGCGATATATTGTCTTTAGTAATTAGATCTACCTTAAAGGAAGGCGACTCTGCACAGAGAATTATTGTTCAGACATATAATTATAATCTTACTACAAATCAAGAAGCTACTTTAGTAGATTTATTAACCTTAAAAAGATTAAATAGAGGAGAAGTAAATAACAAGATATTAGAAGTGGTAACTGCAGCAGATGAAGCAGATAAAGCTTTAGAAGCTATGGGATATAATCAGGTATATATTAGAGATCTAGCAAGTGATATATATACTGTAGATAATGCAGGAGCATATTTCTTAGGACCTAATGGAGAGCTATACATTATATATGCTTATGGAAATGGTGAATTTACTTCTAAAATGGATATAGTATTTTTTGAATAATATACAATTTTAAAATATCAGAGGAAAAAATGGCAAAGAAAATATTAATAACTGAAAAACCTTCAGTAGCAATGGAATTTGCAAAAGTTCTAAAAATGAACGGAACAAGAAAAGATGGATATTTAGAATCAAACGAGTGGATAGTAACCTGGTGTGTTGGACACTTGGTTACTATGTCGTATCCAGAGGTTTATGACGAGAAACTTAAATTCTGGCGCTTGGATACACTACCCTTCATGCCTAAAGAATATAAGTATGAAGTTATTTCCAATGTACAAAAACAATACAACGTAATTAAGAGTCTACTATCTAGAGAAGATGTAGATTCTGTTTATGTTGCAACTGACTCTGGACGTGAAGGAGAATACATTTTTAGATTAGTAGAAAATCAAATAGGAATAAAAAAGCCAAATAGAAAAAGAGTTTGGATAGATTCACAAACAGAAGAAGAAATAAAAAGGGGAATTAATGAGGCAAAAGATTTATCTGAATATGATAGTTTATCAAATTCAGCGTATTTAAGAGCAAAAGAGGATTATTTAATTGGAATTAATTTCTCGAGACTACTTACTATCATCTATGGGAAAAGAGCTGCTAAGGACTTAAATGAAGATAAAATATCTATTTCTGTTGGTAGAGTTATGACTTGTGTATTAGGAATGATTGTTTCAAGAGAAAGAGAAATAAGAAATTTTGTAAAAACTCCATATTATAAAATTATAGGTGAATTTGGGCAAGAAGGCTCATCTTTAAAGGCAGAATGGAAGGTAAGCGAAAAGTCAAAAATGTTTGAATCTCCAAAGTTATATAATGAATCAGGATTTAAGAAAGAACAAGATGCAAAAGAATTCATTTTATCTGTTCAGGGAAAAGAAGCGGTAATATCAGAAGTAAAAAAGAGCAAAACAAAAGAAAATGCACCACTTCTATTTAATTTAGCTGAAATGCAAAATGAATGTACTAAAAGATTTAAAATAAAGCCAGACGAAACCTTGGAAATAATACAAAACCTGTATGAAAAAAAGCTTGTTACATATCCTAGAACTGATGCTAGGGTGTTATCTACTGCAATAGCAAAAGTTATATCAAAAAACTTAAATGGAATAGCGAAAGAATATAAAGATGAAGAGGTACAGGGATATATAAAGCAAATGGCAAATGAAAAATATAAAACTGATTTAAATAAAACAAAATATGTAAATGATGAAAAAATAACAGATCACTATGCAATTATTCCAACAGGACAAGGTTATGAAAATTTTGATAAATTGCCAGAATTGCATAAACAAGTATATAAAGTTATAACGAAAAGATTTTTAGCAATATTTTATCCACCAGCAGAATTTAATAAAATTTCTGTGAAAATAAATGTAGAAAATGAAGAATTTAGTGCAAGTGGTAAAGTATGCACTAAACCAGGGTATTTAGAAGTATTGAAAGAAAGAAAAAACGATAATGGAAATATTAATAAGGCAGGAAGCGGACAAAATGTGGATAACATCAACGCAAAAACCAACGAAAATGCAGATAATGCAAGTGAAAGTCAAGAAAAAAGTGCAGATAATAGCGATTTAGAAATCTTAAACTCTCTAAAAAAGGGACAAAATATAAATGTAATTAATTACGAAATTAAAACTTCAGAAACTACACCACCATCAAGATACAATTCAGGTTCTATTATTTTAGCAATGGAAAATGCAGGAAAATTAATTGAAGATGAGGAGCTAAGAGAGCAGATAAAAGGAGCAGGAATTGGAACAAGTGCTACAAGAGGAGAGATAATGAAAAAGTTAGAAAGAATTGGATATATTTCAATAAATACAAAAACTCAAATAATTACACCAACTGATAAAGGAGAAGTAATTTATGATGTTGTAAATAGCTCTATGCCAGACATGCTTAATCCAAAACTTACAGCAAGCTGGGAAAAAGGTTTGGATATGGTTGCAAAAAAAGAAATAAAACCGGAGGTGTTTATGGGAAAACTAGAGAATTATATTAATTCAAAAGTAAATAAGTTGGTGGTAAAATGGTAAAATCAATAGGAGGATTTTAGTTACATTTGACAAAACCGATAAAACATAGTATAATAGTTTACAGTTGTTACCAGAAATGGTGAAGAAGAGATTTATATATTTTTAAATTAAAGAAAGAAAAAATATAATATTGTAAATTATTAGAAGCGGATTATAAAATTATGAATAGTAGTGTATAAATATGCTTATGGTGCGGAAAAATATATTAAGCATGTTATATGTTTTGTGTTGTAAATTGTTATAAAAAAAGTAGCAAAATTTTATATATTCAAAGGTAGTTTATAATATTATAGACTACTTTTTGTTTGTATATAAATTAAATTGGACATAATAAATTTGAAAAGGAGAGATTTTATTAAATGGAAAAAAATGAAACGTTAGAGAAAACTGTTAATGAAAAAACAGAGATTAAGAAAAGAAGAATGCCTAGAAGAAAAACCAATTCACCAAAATTTGAGTTTAAGAAAGAAAATTTAAAAATAATACCACTTGGAGGATTAAATGAAATAGGAAAAAATATAACTGTTTTTGAGTATGGTGATGAAATAGTTGTAGTAGACTGCGGACTAGAATTCCCAGAAGATGATATGTTAGGTGTTGACTTAGTAATACCAGATATAACGTACTTGGAGAAAAACAAGGAAAAAATTAAAGGTATGGTTATTACTCATGGCCATGAGGATCATATTGGAGCAATTCCATATATTTTAAAACAAATAAATATTCCTATTTATGCTACGAAACTAACAGTAGGATTAATTAAAAACAAGTTAGAAGAACATAAATTACTTTCTTCTACAAAGTTAACTACAGTAGAACAAGGACAAACTATTAATTTTGGAAACTTTAAAGTTGAATTTATAAGAAGTAGCCATAGTATACCAGATTCTGTAATGCTTGCTATACACACCCCCGTTGGAACAATACTTCATACAGGTGACTTTAAGGTGGATTTTACACCTATAGATGATCAAATAATGGATTTAGGAAGAATTGCTGAACTTGGTAATAAGGGAATACTAGCTTTAATGTCAGATAGTACAAACTCAGAAAGAAAAGGTTACACAATGTCAGAGAAGACTATTGGAGACGTTTTTGATAGATTATTCCAAAATAACAAGAAAAGAATAGTAGTTGCAACCTTTGCTTCAAATGTTCACAGAGTACAGCAAATTGTGAATTCAGCTAAACAATATGGTAGAAAAATTGCTGTTTGTGGTAGAAGCATGATTAATATGATTGAAACAGCAAGAGAAATAGGGTATATCGACGCACCAGAAAATATGTTTATTGATATAGATATGATTAAAAATTATACTGATGATCAATTGGTTATTATTACAACAGGAAGTCAAGGAGAAACTATGTCTGCTTTAACCAGAATGGCAGCAGGTGAGCATAAAAAAGTAGTTATTACTCCTAATGATATGGTAATAATTTCTGCGACACCAATACCTGGAAATGAAAAACTAGTTTCTAATGTTATAAATGATTTAATGCAAATTGGTGCAGAGGTTATATATAGTGCATTAGAAAATGTGCACGTTTCAGGACACGCATGTCAGGAAGAACAAAAGCTAATTATTTCACTTGCAAAACCAAAATACTTTATACCAGTACATGGAGAGTATAGGCAATTAAGAGCACATGTAGAAACAGCAAAAGAAATGGGAATTCCAACTGAAAATATATTCATATTAGAAAATGGTAAAACCTTGGAACTAAATAGAAAAGAAGCCAAGATAACTACCTCAGTTCTGTCTGGAAAGATTTTAGTAGATGGTTTAGGTGTTGGAGATGTCGGCAATATAGTCTTAAGAGATAGACAACATCTATCACAAGATGGTCTGATTGTAATCGTTATGACGATGGACGGAAGCACAGGAGAAATTGTATCTGGACCAGATGTGGTTTCAAGAGGATTTGTGTATGTTAGAGAATCTGAAACATTAATGGATGATGTAAAAAGAGTAATTAAGCAAGAGGTTAAAACACTTGAGGAAGAAGGAGTAAGAGATTGGTCAACTATCAAATCTACCTTAAAAGATGATTTAAGAGACTATATATTCCAAAGAACAAAACGTAATCCAATGATTTTGCCTATTATAATGGAAGTGTAGTTAAGTTGAAAAACACCAATTATTTTTCAACTTGAAATAACAAAAAAAGAAGGGAGCTAAAAATATGAATTATAAAGATTTAGCAGATTTAATATTTCCGAATGCAAAGGAAATTTCATATTACGAAGAAAAATATCCGGAAAGAAATTTACCAGAGGGAGCAATAGTTTCGAGATTTGCACCCAGCCCAACAGGTTTTGTTCATATTGGGGGATTATATCAAGCTCTAGTAGCCAGAGAAGTTACTAAAAGAACAGGTGGAGTATTTTTCTTGAGAGTAGAGGATACAGATCAGAAAAGAGAAGTTGAAAATGGAGTTACTGGTATCGTAAATTCACTTAAAGATTTTGATATATTGCCAGATGAAGGAATGGTTACTGAGACGGAAGAAAAAGGAAACTATGGTCCATATAAACAGTCTCTAAGAAAAGAAATCTATGAAGCATATGCAAAATATTTAATTGAACAAGGAAAAGCATATCCATGTTTTTGTACTTCAGAAGAAGTAGAGGAAATAAGACAAAAACAAGAAGCTGCCAAAATAAGACCTGGATATTATGGAATCTGGGCAAAATGCAGAAATTTAAGTGTTGAAGAAGCGGCTGAAAAAATAAAAAATGGAGAAAAATATATTATTCGTTTTAAATCTCCCGGAAGAGAAGATAGAAAGATAAAACATCATGATATAATAAAAGGAAATGTAGACTTCCCTGAAAATGATCAAGATATAGTAATTATTAAAGCAGATGGCCTTCCAACATATCATTTCGCACATGCTGTAGATGACCATTTAATGAGAACGACTCATGTAATTAGAAGTGATGAATGGTTATCATCTGTACCATTACATTTACAACTATTTCAAGAGCTAGGATTTAAGACACCTAAATATGCACACATTTCACCTATTATGAAAAATGATAATGGAAATAAACGTAAATTAAGTAAGAGAAAAGACCCAGAAGCAGCAGTTTCATATTATAAAGAGCAGGGAATACCAGTAAATGCAGTAAAAGAATATTTACTAAACATTGCCAACTCTACTTTTGAAAATTGGAGAAGAGCAAATCCAGATAAAGATATGGATGAATTTGATTTCCAATTAAATAAAATGAGTGTAAGTGGTGCATTGTTTGATATGGTAAAGCTACTAGATGTTAGCAAAACAGTTATATCAAAAATGACTGCAGAAGAATTGTATGAAAATGTATTAATTTGGGCGAAAGAGTTTGACAAAGAATTAGAGGAATTGCTTGAAGATAAAGAATACTCTTTAAAAGTATTTGGAATAGAAAGAGGCAATAAAAAGCCAAGAAAAGATATTTCAAAATGGTCAGATGTAAAAGATTCAATCATATATATGTATGATAATAAATTCCTAAATAATGAAGTTTATTATAATTATGCTAAAGTTTCTGACAAGCAAGAAATAACCAAAATATTAAATGAATATATTGAAAAATATTTTGATATTAATGATGATAAGGAAACATGGTTTAATAAAATAAAGGATTTGGCAGAAAAATTTGGATATGCGAGAGAAGTGAAAGAGTTTAAAGCAGATCCAGATAATTACCTAGGACATGTCGGAGATATAAGCACTGTTTTAAGAGTAGCTCTAACAGGTAGACAAAATACGCCAGACATGTATGAAATTATACAAGTAATTGGAAAAAATAGCGTTATAGAAAGATTAGAAAAAGCAATGAAATAAAGGGGCTTAATATATTTATGGAATATAATGTAGGAGATATCGTTAAAACAAAAAAACAACATCCTTGTGGAAGTAAATTATGGGAAATAACGAGAGTAGGGGTAGATTTTAAGCTAAAGTGCTTAGGATGTGGACATACTATTATGTTAGAAAGACCTAAAGCATTAAAGATTATTGTAAAAAAAGTATTCATAGAAAAAAATAGTAAAGAAGAGGCTAGCCATTAAGGCTAGCCTCTTCTAATAGAGGGGATGAAAAAGTGGATTATTCAGATATTAATTTGCCTCCATATTTAGCAAATGTTGACCGAATTCGAGTATCAAATAATAACGATCTCGTAGGAGTGAATGAAACAATCAACCCTTTTTCATAAGAACAGCTATTACTATCATAGCAGTTAAAAGCTGCGAGAATTGCTTTATCCATCTTTTCAAGTGATGGAAACTTATATCTTTCTGCTTTAACTTCCTGTTGATTTGATGTTTCTACCCGATACCTTTCATTACTCTGTTTGGTCATATTATGACCTCCCTCAATTGTATTTGCTCAACAAGAACAAATAAGATATTTGCATAGTTCTATTGAACATATTCCTATTATAATACAAATAATGGATAAAGTCAATGATTTCCCAAAAGCAGACAAGTTTTTTGTATTAAAAAGGATAAAAAGAAACAGAAATTTTTAGTCGATTTTGAAGGAATAACAGATTATGGTCAAAATTAGTCTGCTAATATTAAAAATTCTTGAACTACCTTCCAAACATTATCAGAGTATATTTTCCTTTCTGATGAAAAAGGCAAAAAGGTTAAATCATGTAAAGGATTTAAATCGTCCTGTAGATTTTTTACAGCATTATCTACTTTAGTAATAGCGATTTTATCTGCCTTATTTGCAACAACTATACATGTTTTTTCAGTATCTATAATATATCGATACATTAACCTATCGTCTTCAGTAGGAGAGTGCCTAATATCTAGTAAGAAAATTATTAAAGCAATGTTTTTGCATTGAGTTAAATATTCTTCTATAAAATGGCCGACTTTAACCTGTTCTTTTTTTGACATTTTACTAAAACCATAACCAGGCAAATCTACAAAATAGAATTTATTATCCATGTTATAAAAATTGATTTGTCTGGTTTTACCTGGTTCGCTGCTAGTCTTTGCGAGTTTTTTTCGATTAACCATAGTATTAATAAAAGAGGATTTTCCTACATTTGATTTTCCAACTAATACTATTTGAGGCAGCTCATCCTTAGGATATTGTTGTGGGCTCACAGCAGATATTTTAAATTCTGGATTTTTAATTATCATAGCTAAATTTATTCCTTTTTTTATTTTTTAGGTTCAAGTTTTGAAACTCCACCCATATATGGACGAAGAACTTCTGGAATATTTATACTTCCATCTCTATTGTAGTTATTCTCTAGGAAGGCGATTAACATACGAGGTGGAGCAACTACTGTATTATTTAAAGTATGTGCATAATAATTTCCTTTTTCTCCTTTAATCCTAATTCCTAATCTTCTTGCTTGTGCATCAGTTAGATTTGAACAACTTCCGACTTCAAAGTATTTTTGTTGTCTCGGGCTCCATGCTTCTACATCACAACTTTTTGCTTTGAGATCTGCTAAATCCCCACTACAACATTCAAGAGTTCTTACTGGAATGTCCATGCTTCTAAATAACTCTACTGTATAAGACCATAGTTTATCATACCAATTCCAACTATCTTCTGGCTCACAAACAACAATCATTTCTTGCTTCTCAAACTGGTGGATACGGTAAACACCACGTTCTTCTATTCCATGTGCACCTTTTTCTTTTCTGAAACATGGAGAATATGAGGTCATTGTGTAAGGCATATCAGCTTTTTGAAGTATTTGACCTTTAAATTTACCTATCATAGAGTGTTCACTAGTTCCAATTAGATATAGGTCTTCGCCTTCTATTTTATACATCATTGCATCCATTTCTTCAAAACTCATAACACCAGTTACAACATCACTACGTATCATAAAAGGTGGAATGCAATAAGTAAATCCTTTATTTATCATAAAATCTCTTGCATATGACAAAATTGCTGAATGTAATCTCGCAATATCTCCCATTAAATAATAGAAGCCGTTACCTGCCACTCTACGAGCAGAATCTAAATCTAATCCATTTAAGCTTTCCATTATATCAGTATGATAAGGGATTTCATAATCAGGAACAACAGGCTCTCCAAATTTCTCTATTTCTACATTCTTACTGTCATCTTCACCAATTGGAACAGATTCATGCATTATATTTGGAATTTTCATCATTCTTTCTGTTATTTGCTCAGAATATTCAGTTTCTAGTTTTTCATTTTCTTCTAGTTTTTGGTTTATATTCTGAACTTCAGCTTTTATTTTATCAGCTTCCTCCTTTTTACCCTTCTTCATTAGGTTCCCAATTTCAGAACTTAAGGTATTTCTTTTCATTCTTAGTTCATCACCAGTAAGTTTAGCTTCTCTATTTTTTCTATCAAGTTCTATAACTTCATCCACTAAAATTAATTTGTAATCTTGAAATTTTTTTCTGATATTTTCTTTTACTATATCAGGATTTTCTCTTAAAAATTTAATGTCTATCATAGGCCCCTCCCTCTTGAGTATCTATAATATTGTGATTTTATCACGAATTATAAAAAATATCAAGCAATTTGAAAACTTTTTGGGACGGAGCAAAAAAGTTGAGTCAATTTAAGAATAAAATGACCATTTCAAAATTAATTTCGAAAAAAGAAAGAAGAGAAATGCATAAATTTACCATATCTTGAATATAATAATAACAGTATGTTGGAAGGGACTGATCATTATAATGTATGAAGATTTTATTAGAGAGAACAAGATAGAGGACAAGTCTGAAGATGAAAAAAATTTAGAATTAATAGTAAGCATTATAAAAACAAAAAACGAGTTAGATTCAGCACATAAAAATTTTGAATATGCAGAAGAAGGGCTTATAGATTATTATTCATACCAGATTAAAGCAAATCAAACGAAGCTTGATTACCTAATGAAGAAAGCTCAGAAAAAAGGTATAGTACTTGATATGATAAATGAGATCTATATAAGGAAAAATAAGGCTTAAAAATAAGAACATAATTGTAGAATAATTAGCTAAAAGTTTTAAAGTAAAATTAAAACAAAAAAGCATATTTGTCCAAATTTGAACATAGAAATAATTAAGAGGTGTTTAAATATGGACATTAATACTATTATAACTTTTTTAGCATGCATTATTTTCTTATTTATTTTTGGCAAGCTGTTTATATGGCCCTTTAAAAGTATATTGAAACTTATTATAAATTCAGTACTTGGTGGAGTTCTGATATATATTATTAATATTATAGGGATGAATTTTGGATTTCATATAGGACTTAATATAGGCACTTCTTTGATTGTAGGATTGTTAGGTCTACCGGGAGCTTTGCTATTAATTATTTTAAAAATAATCCTGCGGATAAAATGCTAATATAAAATTGGATGATATATAAAATTTTAAAAACAAAAACCTCTCAAATTATTTGAGAGGTTTAAAAATTATTCTACAGTTACTGATTTGGCTAAATTTCTAGGCTTATCAACATCTAATCCTTTTTGCTTTGAAATGTAGTAAGCAAGTAATTGCATAGGTATTACTGATAAAATCGGAGAAATAAGAGGGTTAGTTTCTGGAATATTTATTACATAATCGAAATGACCATTTGGAAGTATTTGATTAGTTATAATTAATGTTTTGGCTCCTCTTGTAATTACTTCTTGAAGGTTACTAATTGATTTTTCAAGTAAATTTGGATTAGTAATTATTCCTATAACAGTAACACCATTTTCTATAAGTGCTATTGGTCCATGTTTTAATTCACCTGCTGCATATGCTTCTGAATGAATGTAAGAGATCTCCTTTAATTTTAATGATCCTTCTAATGCAACATTATAGTCTGTTCCTCTACCCAAAAAGAACATATCCTTTTCTGCGTATACTTTTTTCGCAAATGCTTTTATTACTTCAGTATCATCTAATATTTTTTCTACTTTTGAAGGTAAATCTATTAAATCTGATTTTAATTCTTCTAAAACTGTTTCGCTCGAACTTCCTAAAACTTCAGCAAAATAAATTGCTAAAATTGAAATTAATACAACTTGTGAAGTATATGCTTTTGTAGAAGCAACAGCAATTTCAGGACCAGCATGAGTATATATTGAATAGTCTGCTTCTCTTGTAATAGAACTTCCTATAACATTTGAAATAGCAAGTGTTTTTGCACCATGCGCTTTTGCAAGTTTTAATGCTGCTATAGTATCAGCAGTTTCACCAGATTGACTTATATATATACATAGAGTATGCTCATCAATTAAAGGATTTCTATATCTAAATTCTGAAGCAATATCTACCTCTGTAGGAATTTTGCATAGATTCTCTATTAAGGCCTTACCTACTAATCCTGCATGCATTGCTGTACCACATGCAACAATAAAGATTTTGTTAATGCTTTGCAAATATTCTTTAGAAATTTCTATATCATCAAAAGAACATTTTTCTCCTAGACGAAATCTTGAGCCTATAGTTTCTCTGATAGCTGTTGGCTGTTCAAAGATTTCTTTAAGCATATAATCTTCAAAACCATCTTTGCCAGCTGCATTAGCATCCCAATCAATATTTTTAATTGCCCTATTATGCTCTTGTAAACTATTATCAAAAAATCTTATACTATCTTTTTCAATTACTGCAAATTCATTATCATCTAATAAATAAAATTCTTTTGTATATTTTAATATAGCTGGAATATCAGAGGCTATATAATTTTCACCATTTCCTTTTCCAATAACTAAAGGGCTGTCTTTTCTAACTACAATAATTTCATCTGGAAGAATTGTAGAAATAACTTCTATAGCATAACTTCCTTTTAAATCATAGATGGCTGATTTTACAGCGCCTAAAAATTTCTCTTTTGTATCTTCTATAACTGATACAGGTCCATTTGTATAATAGTAATGTATTAAATTTGGTATAACCTCTGTATCTGTTTGTGAAATAAATGTATAACCCTTAGAGGTTAAGAATTCTCTAAGATCAGAATAATTTTCAATAATTCCATTATGAACTACAGCAAACTTGCCACTATTATCCATATGAGGATGTGAATTTTCTTTAGAAGGCTTTCCATGAGTTGCCCATCTAGTATGAGCAATACCAATAGTACCAACCAAATCATTTATCCCTTCTAAATTATTTAGATTATTTACTCTTCCTTTATCTTTCATAACCTTTATAACATCATTTTCTATAGTTGCGATTCCAGCTGAATCATAACCTCTGTATTCAAGACTTAAAAGCCCATCTATTAATATAGGTGTAGCCTTTTTGCTACCAACGTATCCTACTATACCACACATAAAAAAATACCTCCTTAAAATGTGTAAAAGCAAAACGGAAAAATGTTTGTGATATAATATCAAACATATGATTATTGCTTTTAAATATAAGTTAAGAAAGCATTACAAATAAAAGTTACACTATTAGCTTTGTATACTGATATTACTATCAGGCTTTACTAATATTTATGGCAGTAACTAAATGCCAAGAAACCATCCGCCGAATATTTCGATAAGTTTCTTCCTCGTCAACGTATTTGAAAATACGTCCAGGCGCTTAAAATAAAAAACAATAACTCCTCTCTCTTAAATTTAATATTGTAAAGCTATTCTTAAGTTATGGTAGTATATTACTATAAAAATTAAAATGTGTCAAATTTTTTTAAAATACTTGTAAAATATGATAAAACATGGTAAAATAGTTATTGTTAAAAAATAGCAATAGCTATTTTTCCTTACTTATGACTAGTTCATAGGTTATAAATCCAAGAGGAGGTGAAGGATAATGAACAAATACGAAAGTGTTGTCATTATTAATCCTAATGTTGAAGAAAATTCATTAAAAGAATTAATTGAAAGATTTAAAACATTGATTAATACTGATGGGAATGTAGAGCAAGTAAATGAATTAGGCAAAAAGAAATTAGCTTATGAAATCAAGAAAAACAAAGAAGGATATTATGTGGTTTATGATTTTGAAGCTAAACCAAGCTTAATTGCAGAGCTTGAAAGAAACTACAGAATTACTGATGAAGTATTAAAATTTATAGTAGTTAAAAAATAGTAATAATTGCTATACCCATTCGGGGGCCTTTAAATATAGAAAGGTAAAAGGTGTAAAATATGAATAAAGTTATTTTAATGGGAAGATTAACAAGAGATCCAGAAGTGAGATATACACAAACCAATAATACACTTGTTGCTTCTTTTAGCTTAGCAGTTAATAGAAGATTTGTAAGACAAGGCGAAGAAAGACAAGCAGACTTTATAAACGTGGTGGCTTGGAGTAAATTAGGAGAATTTTGTAGCAAATACTTTAAAAAAGGACAACAAGTAGGAATTATAGGCAGGTTACAAACTAGAACTTGGGACGATGAACAAGGTCAAAAACATTATGTTACAGAAGTAGTAGCAGAAGAAGCATATTTTGCAGATAGCAAAAGAGATGGTGAAGCAAGTTCTTCAAATTTTGATGCTACCTTTGGAACAATGCCAAGCGCTGGTTCAGGTTCTGATTTTGAAATATCATCTGGAGATGATTTACCATTTTAGTAAAACTATGATTAAAAATAAAATATGGCAAAGGGGGTAAGACAAATGGCAGATAACAAAAAGAATAAGAGAAATAACAGAAATAATAATTCTGATAGTGATTATAATCCAAAATTTAGAAAAATGAGAAAAAAAGTATGTCCTTTATGTGCAGATAAAGATTTAGTATTAGATTTTAAAAATGCTGATCAAATGAAAAAATTTGTTAATGATAAAGGAAAAATACTTCCAAGAAGAGCTACAGGTGCTTGTGCAAAGCATCAAAGAGATATAACATTAGCAGTAAAAAGAGCAAGACAAATAGCAGTATTACCATATACAGCTGAATAATTAGAAATGGAACAAGGGGACACACATTTTGTTTGAGGTTTTCCACAGCTTTAAAGTATTTTGTGGATAAAGTGAAACAAAGTGCGTGTTTTTTTGTTTTATTTTTTGCTTGAATGAGTGTATTAAAATTCACCAAACGGGCCATATTATACATAGCATATACAAGGAGAGGTACATATGAAAATTGGAGTGGCTTTATCTGGTGGTGGAATAAGAGGAATTGCTCATGCAGGAGTTTTAAAAGCATTAGAGGACTATGGAATAAAAATAGATGTTATAGGAGGGACTAGTGCAGGAAGTATGGTAGCTAGTCTATATGCTATTGGCTATAAACCTGATGAGATTTTTGAATGTTTTAAAGAAAATTCAAGTAAAATACTTGGAGAAAAGAAAATTAAGCTACTAAAGGGAATAAAAAATTTAATGAGTAAAAAATCTAATTTAAAAGGTTTTAAAAATGGCGAAAGCATAGAAAAAGTATTTAATGAGCTATCTTTAAAAAAGAATGTAAATAAAATTAGTAATATAGAAATGCCAATAGTAATTCCAACAGTTGATATAAAAGATTCAAAAGAATATATTTTTACTAATAATATTCCAAAAACAGATCTAGATAATGATGGAAAAGAATATATAACAGAAATAGGAGTTGGAGAAGCGGTAAGAGCTAGCAGTAGTTTTCCAGCAGTTTTCAATCTCTGTACAATTGAAAAACATGCATTTATAGATGGTGGCGCATTGGATAATGTGCCTGTAGAAGAGGTTAGAAAGCAAGGCGCGGACATAGTTATAGCAGTAAAGTTTGATGAGGATAAAATAAATGATGATTGTAGTGTTATGGATATAATAATGAAAACAATAGATATAATGGGAAGTAAAATAGCACAAAAGGACATTGAAAGAAGTGATTTCGTGCTTAATATAAATACAGGGAAAATTGGATTACTAGAAACAAAAAATATAGAAAAATGTTTTAATAGTGGCTACAAAGCAGTGACAAATAATATTGAAGAAATAAAAAAAATAATTTCAGAATAATTAATATGCTTTGAATTTCAATTAGAAATAGACCAAAAAATCAATATGCAAATATACATATTGATTTTTTTAAATATATTGAAAAAATATACAAAAAATGGTATCATTGTAATATCGGAAATTGTAAAATTTTAAAGAAAAGAGAAAAGGCATGAATAAATATTTAAAATATACATTAATTGGAATAGTTATAATATCAGTTATAGTAATACTAATTGTATTAAATATAAATAGAAATAATAAAAAAGAAGTTGATGATGGAAAAACCAAAATTGTAACATCATTTTATCCAATGTACATTATAGCAGAAAATATTACAGAAGGAGCCAATAATATAGAGCTTGTAAATATGGCAGATGTAAATGTAGGGTGTTTACATGATTATACTCTTACAACAGAAGATATGAAAAAGGTGGAAGATGCTGATATTTTTATTTCTAATGGATTAGGTATGGAGAATTTTATAGACAAAATACTAGAATCTAATTCAGATATGCAAGTAATTGATTCTAGTGTTGATGTAACAAATTTAATATCAGATGATAATGAAGTTAATGGGCATATATGGACAAATATTGATAATTACATAAAGCAAGTAGAGAGCGTAGCAGAAGGATTAAAAAAAGTTAATGAAGAAAATGCAGCAATATATGATGAAAATGCTAGAGAATATATTGAAAAATTAAATGACTTAAAGAAAGAATATTATGAAGCACTAGAAATATTAAATGGAAAAAAGGCAGTAGTTTTAAATGAAGCTTTTGAATATATGGGTCAAGAACTTGGACTAGATATGATAGTTATAAAGACAGATCATGAAGAAAGTACACTATCAGCAGAAGTTCTGAAAAATACTATAGACAGGGTAAAAAAAGAGAATATAGAAATGATTATAATAGACAAAAATGACAATAAATCTAATGCAGAAACAATTTCTAAAGAAACAGGTGCAAAGATATTTGAGTTAAATTCAGGATTAAGTGGAACTTTAGATAAAGATGCATATATCAATAGTTGTATAGAAAATATTAGCATAATTCAGGCTGGACTTATGTAGTTAAATATATACGTAAATTACGGAATTGTAAAAAAATAAGTAAACCTTGAGCAGTTCTTAAAAGGAGGAAAAAGTGGAAAAAGCATGTGGCTTACATTGCACTAAGATAAACAATATTAGTGTAAAAATAGGTAAAGATGTAATTTTAAAAGATGTTAATATACATATTCATTGTGGAGAGCTAACGGTTATTATTGGTCGAAATGGAGCAGGCAAAACCACACTTCTTAAAGCAATATTAGGAGAAGTAGAACATACTGGAAATATTATTTTTGTAGATCAAAAAGATAATATAACAAAAAAAATAAAAATTGGTTTTGTCCCACAGAGTATTAATGTGGAGAAACATATGCCTACTACTGTTTATGATTTTTTTGCTTCATGTATTACCCATATACCAGTATTTTTAAGAAAAGATAAGAAAATATACAATGAAATAAAAGAACAACTTAAAATATTTGGAGCAGAAGAATTAATAGATAAAAGTATAGGAGATTTATCAGGTGGAGAATTACAACGTGTGCTTATCGCCATAGCAACAAAACCTGTTCCAAACTTACTTATACTAGATGAACCTGTATCGGGAATTGATAGAAACGGAATAAAGGAATTTTATAACATCATTAGTAAATTAAAGTCTGAGTATGATATGTCAATTATACTTGTGTCACACGATTTGGATTTGGCAAGAAAATATGCTGATAAAGTCATTTTATTAGATAAAGAAGTAATAAAAGAAGGAGCGCCTGAGGATGTATTCAATAGCTTAGAATTTAAGAATAGATTTGGAGAATTAGCTTAGGAGATACTCAAAAAAGACTCACTAGATATTAAATGGAATGGAGGAAAAAATGGAAGTAATAGACAGCCTACTTGAAATAATATTGCCATTTGAATTTATAGATTATGAATTTATGAAAAATGCACTATTAGCAATTATTTTAATTTCACCAATATTTGCAATATTAGGAACAATGATTGTAAATAATAAAATGGCCTTTTTCTCGGATGCTTTAGGACATTCTGCTTTAACAGGAATAGCTATTCGGTAGTTTACTTGGAATAAGTAATTTGAATATTGGAATGATAATATTTGCAATAGCTTTTGCATTACTATTGAATTATGTAAAAAACAAAACTACGTATGGAACAGATACAATAATAAGTGTTTTCTCATCGATAGCTATAGCATTGGGATTGGCAATACTGGCACAGACTGGTAATTTCAACCAATATTCGAGTTACTTAGTTGGAGATATTTTAAGTATCACAGATCAAGAAATAATTTATGTATTTTTAATTGCAATTGTGGTTTTAGTTTTCTGGTATTTTACATTTAATAAATTACATTTAATAAGTATAAATAGTACCTTAGCTAAAAGTAAAGGAATAAAAACAAGAAAAATAGATAATATATTTGCAGTTTTAATAGCTATAGTCGTAATGATTTCAATTAGATGGATAGGAATACTTTTAATAAATTCATTATTAATTTTACCAGCTGCATCAAGCAGAAATATAGCTAAAAATATGAGAAGCTATCATTTATATGCCATAATATTTTCGCTATTCTCAGGAATATCAGGCTTAATTGCATCATATTACTTTAATATACCAACAGGACCAATGATAGTAATAATTTCAGGTGCAATATACTTTATAACATTATTATTAAGAAATGTCGCTTTTAGGGACAGGCGTTAAAAGCGACAAGGAGGTAAAAAATGGAAAAGAAGAGAATTTTAACTGGTGATAGACCAACAGGAAGATTGCATATAGGGCATTATTTTGGTTCACTAAAAACAAGAGTGGAAATGCAAAATTCAGGTGAATATGATCCATATATATTAATTGCAGATGTTCAAGCATTAACAGATAACTTTAATAATCCAGAAAAAGTTAGAAAAAATGTTAGAGAAGTAATGCTTGATTATCTTTCGGTAGGATTAGATCCAGAAAAAACAACAATATATATTCAATCGATGATACCAGAAGTAGCAGAACTTACAGTTTTCTATTCTAATCTAGTTACAATAGCTAGACTAGAAAGAAATCCAACTGTAAAAACTGAAATAGCACAGAAAAGAGAGCTGTTTGGAGAAAGCGTTACTTATGGATTCTTGGGGTATCCAGTAAGCCAAGCGGCCGATATAACCGCTTTTGAAGGTAAATTAGTACCAGTAGGGGAGGACCAGTTACCTTTAATTGAACAATGTAGAGAAATTGTAAGAAAATTTAACAGTATATATGGAGAGGTATTAGTGGAGCCAGAAGCGGTATTATCATCTACAAAAAGAATAAAAGGATTAGATGGAAATGAAAAAATGGGTAAGTCTTTAGGAAATGCAATTTATCTTTCAGATACTCCTGAAGAAATTACTAAAAAAGTAATGAGTGCTGTTACAGATCCAAACAGAATAAGAAAAGATGATAAGGGGAACCCAGATATTTGTATGGTCGCATATTATCATGATTTGTTTACAAAAAAAGAAGAATATAAACAAGTGTGTGAAGAATGTAGAGCAGGGACAAGAGGATGTGTAGCATGTAAAAAAGAACTTGCACAAAATATAATAGATTTCTTAGCACCAATGAGAGAAAAAAGAAAATATTATGAGGAAAGACCAGAACTAGTAGATAAATTTTTGATATCTGGTACTAAAAAAGCAAGAAAAACTGCAAAAGAAACCATGAAAAAAGTTAAAAAGGCTATGAGATTAGATTATTTTGGTTAAAAAAATGGAGGGGAAGATGTTTACAGATTACGTAAAAATAATTGCTAAAGCTGGAAACGGCGGAAATGGAGCAATTTCATTTAGAAGAGAAAAATATGTTGCAGCCGGTGGCCCAGATGGAGGAGATGGCGGAAAAGGTGGAGACATATATTTTGAGGTTGATCCAGATAGCAATACATTAATTGATTTTAGATATAATAAAAAGTTTAAAGCTGAAAACGGAAAAAATGGAGAAGGAGCACATAAATATGGCAAAAGTGGAGAAGACCTATACATTAAAGTACCAATAGGAACAATAATAAGAGATGCAAAAACAAATAAAGTACTTGCAGATTTATCATATGAAGGACAAAAGGAATTGATTTTAGCAGGCGGAAGAGGAGGAAAAGGTAATTCACATTTTGCTACTTCTACTAGACAAGCTCCAAGGTTTGCACAAGATGGAGAAAAGGGAGAAGAAAAAGAATTAATCTTAGAATTAAAATTATTAGCAGATGTTGGATTAATAGGTTTTCCGAATGTAGGTAAATCAACATTTCTTTCAATGACTACTTCTGCAACTCCAAAGATTGCAGATTATCATTTTACAACTTTGGAGCCAAATCTAGGTGTAGTAAAAACAGATTATGGAGATAGTTTTGTAATAGCAGATATTCCAGGAATAATAGAAGGAGCAAGTGAAGGAACAGGCTTAGGTTTACAGTTTTTACGCCATATAGAGAGAACCAGGCTATTACTACATGTAATTGATGTATCAGGTTCAGAAGGAAGAAATCCAGTAGAAGATTTTTATACGATTAATAAAGAACTTAAACAATATAGTGAAAAATTAAGTCAAAGAAAACAAATAATTGTTGCAAACAAGATAGATGTTATGCTAGATGAAAATTTATATACAAAATTAGAGAAAGTTGCAAAAGAAAATGGATTAGAAATATATAAAATTTCTGCTGCTACAGGTGAAGGAATTTCTGAATTGATAAAACATGTTTCGAAAATCCTAAAAACATTACCAAAAGAGGATTTGATAGAAGTAGAAGATAAAAAAGTGTATATATTAGAAGATGAAGACGACTACACCATAGAAAAAGAAGATGGCAAGTTCGTTATAAAAGGTGAAGCGGTAGAAAGAATCATGAGAAGAGTAAACATAGAAGATAATGAATCACTTTACTATTTCCAAAAGAGTTTAGATAATTTAGGTGTAAATCAAAAGCTAAAAGAGATGGGAATTCATGATGGAGATATAGTAAAAATAGATGATTATGAGTTAGAATGGGAAGATTAAAAGAAAAATTTTTACAAAATCCAAAAATTTGTTTGACATTTTTTTGTTTGTATGATACTATTATATAAAATTAAATTTTTGGAGGGGTTAAGAGATGCCAAAAAAGAGAAATACTGAAGAATTAACAACAAGACAGAAACAAATACTTAGATATATTACAAAACAAATTCAAACAAATGGATATGCACCTTCTGTTAGAGAGATAGGAAGAGCAGTAGGTTTAAGTTCAACTGCAACAGTTCATTGTTATTTGAAAAAGCTTGAAGAATTAGGTTATATTAGAAAAGAAAATCAAAAAGGAAGAACTTTAAGAGTTCTTAAGAAAGAGGATGACTTATATAATCCTAAAAGAATTGGCAAAGAGCCATCTAAAGCTTTTTACAACAAAAAAGAAATGGTAGATGTACCTGTAGTTGGAAAAATTACAGCAGGTTCTCCAATACTTGCAGTTGAGAACATAACAGACACATTACCAATTCCAATTGATTTTGTTGGCAATAGTCAAAGCTTTATGCTTGTAGTTAGTGGAGAAAGTATGATTGAAGCTGGAATCTTAGATGGAGATCTTATATTAGTAAGAAGACAAAATGTAGCAGAGAATGGAGAAATTATTGTTGCTTTAATTGATGATGAAGCAACTGTAAAAACCTTCTATAAAGAAAAAGACCATATTAGACTA
>CALXWU010000014.1 GCA_944392505.1 uncultured Clostridia bacterium
ATAGATCTTAATGTGAACTTTTTAGTACATTCCAAATTATTATCAAATCCAAATAACATGGTTGGATCAAAAATTGAAAATAATGCACTAATGCAATATACTCATAATAGCACATTGTGTATGTTTTCAAAAAGCAATATAAGTCAGCACCAATTAAATGATATAGATAACAATATTGGCAGTGGAGTAATACATGATAAAGATTATATCGGAATGAGTTCAGACTCTAGTATTAATTACGAAATAGGTATCATAAAGCCGGGAGAAACAAAAGAATTAGATATATTTATATATGTATTAGAAAACGAAAAAATGTCTGTAGATGAAATGTGGAAAAATATAGAGAATATCAGAAGAATGGATGTTTCTTCAGAACAGACAGCGGTACAGAGATTCTGGAAAAAATATGTAAAAGAACATATTAATATTGAACTAAAAGAAGAAAATAGTGAGTATAATCAAAAGTTTAATAAAGTGTATAAGAGAAGCATATTATTATTTCCACTACTTACGAATAAGGATACAGGCGGCGTTGCAGCAGCAGTAGAAGTAGATGAAAACTTGACACAATGCGGAAGATATGGTTACTGTTGGCCACGAGATGCGGTATTTATAACTAGAGCATTTGACAAAGTAAAAATGGGAAAAGAAACTGAAAAATTTTATAAAATCTTTTGCAAGAATACACAAAGCAAAAATGGAATGTGGGAACAAAGATTTTATACTGATGGGAGACTCGCACCATGTTGGGGTTATCAAATAGATGAAACGGCTGGAGTTGTATATGGAGCATATGAGCACTATAAATTTTCACAAGATAAAAAATTCTTAAAAGAAGTTTTAAAAATGTGTGAAAATGCAGTCAAATTTCTATGCATATATATGGACAATATCTTGGGGCTACATGATGACAGTGACATAGTAAAGACTGAAATAGAAAAAACATATCATACAGAAGAAAGAAATAAATTACCTGTTAGTTATGACTTATGGGAAATGCATGAAGGAGTTCATTTGTATTCTTTAGCAAGCATATATGCGGCATTTAATTCTATTGAAAAAATGTATGAAGTATTTAAACCAGAATATGAAGAAAAAAATAGGCTAAAATTAGAAAATGTAAATAAGCTTGAAAAAAAGTTGGAATTATATAAAAAAGAAATAAAGACATATGTAGATAAAAATATGTATAATGAAAAAATGAATGTATTAAAAAGAAACACCAATGACGAAATAGTTGACATTAGTGTAGTAGGAGCAGTAGTTCCATTTGAAATGTATAGTGCAAAAGAAAAAAGAGTATTAAACACAATAGAAAAAATCAATATGACCTTAAGAACATACACCGGAGGATATTTAAGATTTGAAGGAGATCACTATAGAGAAGGAAAAAGTCCTTGGTCAATAACAACCTTGTGGATGGCATTGTATTATAAAGAAATTGGAGAAAAGAAAAAAGCACAAGAATGTATAGACTTCATTGTAAACAGCTGCAACGAACATGGCTTACTAGGAGAACAAATAGATAATCACACAATGAAGCCAAACTGGGTAATAGGCTTAGCTTGGGCTCACGCAATGTTCATTTTGTCGCTTTGAGGGACAGGCGTTAAAACCACATAGTTGTTCGTTTTTGGGACAGGCCTTCGAAAGAGGATGGTTTTTTACAGCTACGAATTTAAGCGGTAAATCTGAATTTTAAACAATAAAAATAACAAAATTTGTAAATGTTTTGTGAAAAGTATAGCATATTTGGCAAAAGTATGCTATATTTTATTATGCAAAAGCAAAATAAAATGGAAGTAATAATATATAGGGGCATATTACTTTATTTTAAGTTGCTTAAAAAAATTTATAAGGAGGAAATATGCCCCGCGTAGCACGAGAATATAATAAAACAATAACAAATACATACCATATTATTATAAGAGGTATTAATAAACAAGATATCTTTTTTGATGAGGAAGATAGACTAAAATTTTTGAAGGAGTTAAAAGGAGTTAAAGAACAATATAAATTCAAAATTTATGCATTTGTATTGATGACAAATCATGTCCATCTAACGATTTGTGATGATAATGGTATGATGTCACAAATAATGCATAGATTATGTACTATTTATGCCATATATTTTAATAAGAAATATGAAAGAATAGGACATGTATTTCAAAATCGATTTAAAAATATATGTGTTGATAAAGAATCATATTTGCTGGATTTAGTAAGATATATTCATAATAATCCTCAAAATGCTGGTATCTGTAACCATTCACGATATAGATGGAGTAGCTACCGTGATTATGTTGAAAATTTGCATGACGGAATAACAGATATTGATTTTGTTTTAGAATTGTTTAATAAAGATAGAAAAAAAGCAATTTATAGATTCAAAGAGTTCAGTAATAGAGAAAAAAACTTTTTTGATACCCAATTAGAATTTGATTATACTATAACTGATGAGGTAGCAAGTGAAGTAATAAAAAGTAAATTAAAAATAAATGATATTTCAAAAATAAAACATTTAAATAATAGCATGAGAGATGCAATTATTTATAATGTTTCGGAGATAGAGGGGATTACATTAAAACAAATTTCAAGGATTTTTAATATGAGCGAAAGAAATGTTCAACGTATAGTAAAGAAATGTAAGATGGAAAGAGGTTTGAATAACGAAAATAAGTTATAGGCCTGTCCCAAAAACGAACAACTATGTGGTTTTAACGCCTGTCCCCAAAAGCGACAAGGAGGAAGAAAATGGCAAAAGCAAAAACAGTTTTTGTGTGCAGTAATTGTGGATATGAGTCAGCAAAATGGCTTGGTAAGTGCCCTGCATGCAATGAATGGAATGGTTTTTATGAAGAAAAGGTAGCCAGCAGCAGTGGAAATGCTAGTTCATCTAATAAAAGTAATAAAGAGAAAGCTGTACCTAGAAAGCTTAAAGAAGTTGAAGGAATTGAAACGGCTAGAACAAGCACTGGAATTGGAGAACTTGATAGAGTTTTAGGTGGAGGGCTTGTGAAAGGCTCGCTTGTTTTGGTTGGAGGTGAACCGGGCATAGGTAAATCTACTCTTATTTTACAACTATGTGATAAAGTAAAAGGTGAAGGAAAGGTTTTATATGTTTCAGGGGAAGAGTCTGCAGAACAAGTAAAAATCAGAGCGGATAGACTAAACATCAATAATGATGATTTAATGTTTCTCGGTGAGACTAATATTGATAGTATTGAAGATGCGATAATTTCTATAAATCCAAAACTTGTAATTATAGATTCGATTCAGACAATGTATTCAGAAGAAATTACTTCTGCTGCTGGTACCGTGAGTCAAGTAAGAGAAATCACTGCAAGGATTATGAGAATGTGTAAAGATAATGGTATTACAACGATAATAATAGGACATGTTACTAAAGATGGAAATATTGCAGGTCCAAGAGTTTTAGAGCATATGGTAGATACCGTATTATACTTAGAAGGAGAAAGATATTTTTCATATAGAATTTTAAGAGGTGTGAAAAATAGATTTGGGTCAACAAATGAAGTTGGAATGTTTGAAATGAAAAACGAAGGAATGGTAGAGATTACAAACCCCTCTTCTATACTTATTTCAGAAAGAAATGATAACCCAGCTGGCTCTGTGATTGTTGCAAGTATGGAGGGAACACGCCCGCTTTTGATTGAGCTTCAGGCACTTACGACTCCAAGTGTGTTTGGAATCCCAAAAAGGACTGCAAATGGAATTGATTATAACAGGCTTGCTGTATTAATTGCAGTTATAGAAAAAAGAGCAGGCATTGGGCTTGGAACACAAGATGTTTATTTAAATGTGGTAAGTGGAATTAGAATAGCTGAGCCTGCAGTTGATTTGGGAGTAGTGCTTGCATGCGTATCAAGCTATAAAAACGTAAGCATACCACAGGATGTAGTGGCAATAGGCGAAGTAGGACTTACTGGAGAAGTTAGAGGAGTAAACATGATAGAGAAAAGGCTAAGGGAAGCGGAGAGATTAGGATTTAAGAAATGTATTATACCAGAAAGTAATAAAAAACTATTGAAAGAAAATTTTAAATTAGATATAATAGGCGTTAGAAATATTAATGAGGCTATAAGGGGATTGCAGTTAAAATAGTTAAAATGGCTCAAATAGAGTGGGATATTTTTATGGGCTTTAAGACCTGTTCCAAGAACGAACGACTATGCGGTTTTAAGGCCTGTCCCAAAAACGAACAACTATGTGGTTTTAACGCCTGTCCCCAAAAGCGACAAAGGAGTGGATTGAAGTGGCAGATGGAATTGTTGATGTTTTAAAATTAATAGCACCAGGTACACCTATTAGAAATGGATTGGAAAATATATTAAATGCTAAAACTGGAGCTTTAATAGCTGTTGCTGACAGTGAGCAAGTTTTACAATTGGTAGATGGAGGGTTTAAATTGGATGTTGATTTTAGCCCTGCTAAACTATATGAACTTGCAAAAATGGATGGAGCTATTATTTTGAGTTCGGATTTTAAAAAAATTCTATATGCTAATACTCAGTTAATACCATCACCGGATATATCTACAAATGAAACAGGAACTAGACATAGAACAGCTGAACGTACTGCTAAACAAACAGGTGCATTGGTGATAAGTATTTCTCAAAGAAGAGGAATAATTACTCTTTTTAGAGGTAATTCAAGATATGTTTTAAAAGATTCGGCAGAGGTTATTTCAAAGGCTAATCAAGCATTACAAATTGTTGAGAAATATAAGAAAGTTTTTGATAATAAAATAAATATTCTTAATGAATATGAATTTAATGATATTGTGACATTAGAAAATGTGATTACAGTAATTCAAAGAGCAGAAATGGTGAAAAAAATTGCAGAAGAAGTAACCAGAGCAATAGATGAGCTTGGAGAAGAAGGCAGACTTCTAGAAATGCAACTTGATGAAACAGTAGGAGATTTAGAAAAGGAAGAATTATTACTTGTTAAAGATTATATTGCCCCTGGCAAAAAGAGGGCAGCAGAAAAAATCCTAGAAGAATTAGAAGATATTGAATATGACAATCTAATTAAAGCTGATAAGATTGCAAATCTTTTAGGGTATGAAGATTTTGATAATTATGATGAAGTCGGTGTGTATCCTAGGGGATATAGAATATTAAACAAGATTCCAAGAATGCCAAGTACTATAGTCGAAAATCTAGTTAAATCTTTCAAGTCTTTCCAACATATTCTAGCAGCTGATATTCAGAGACTAGACGAAGTAGATGGAATTGGAGAGATTAGAGCAAGGACAATAAAACAGTCTTTAAAGAGAATGCAAGAACAATTTGTGTTTGATAATATAATTATGTAAGCAAAGTTAAATACAAATTTAGATAAAATAATTGTAACAGGAAAATAATTATGGTAAAATAATATATGTGGAGAAAAAATGTCAAGGAGAAAAGAAAATGGAAAAAACAGTTATTAGAGTATTATTGATTTTGGGAATTATACTAGTATTAGCAGGAACAGCATATGCTGTTTATGGTATTTATTTAAAACTAACACTAGATATACCAAATCCAGTAGCTACTATTGAAGTTGAGGATTATGGAACTATAAAAGTGGAATTATATCCTGATAAGGCTCCAAATACAGTGGCAAATTTCATAAGGCTTGCTAACAGAGGATTTTATAATGGAACTACTTTCCATAGAACAATGCCAAATTTCGTTATTCAAGGTGGAGCTAGAAATGGAGATGCTGCATCATCGCCACTAATTAGTGATATTTATGATTTAGATGAAGTTTTAAATGACAGAGATCTTTTTGAAAGTATTTTAGATGAATATTATGATGGAAGCTATTCATATAATAACACATCAATTACTTCATACTCTCAAGCCAAAAAACTTATGAAAGATTCTGAAGATTATAGAAGTATTTTTGAGGACTTCCTAGATGTTGAATATAATATTACTGGTGAATTTATTGCTAATGGATATGATACAAACAATATAAAACATGAAATAGGCGTAATCTCTATGGCTAGATCTGATTATAGTAGTTGGGGCTATATAGAAGAAGGATATAATTCAGCAGGTTGTCAATTCTTTATAATGACAGAAGATAATACGCAATTAGATGGACTATATGCAGCATTTGGAAAAGTAATAGAAGGATTGGAGGTTGTGGAAGAAATTTCAAAGGTTGAAGTATATTATAGAGATACAGAAGTGGACTCTGACTATGAAGTACCAAAAGATGAAGACGGGAATGAAATAGCATCAGATACTCCAAAAGAGCAACCAGTTATAACTAGTATAACTGTTGAAACATATGGTATAGACTATGGAGCTCCATCTATTATAGCAACCTTTGATTTAAATTCTCTATTTTCAGGACTAACTTTTTAAAGAGAATATAAAATATAAAATAAAAGGAATGATTTTGAATGACAAAAAAAGAAAAAAATAGAAGAGATTTTGGAAAAATTGCTACAAAAATTATAGCAGCTGTACTTGCAATTTTAATGTTATTTGCAGTTGTTGCAAGTTTGGTATTTTATTTAATGTAATGATAAATAAATTTTGTTAAGCACTATAAGAAAAATAAAATGTAATAAAAGAGGAAGCGTATATGGATTTTTTTTCATCAAATATTAATAGATTCTGGGATAGCATCACAGGATATATTACTGATATATCAAGTAATCCTTTTAAGCTAATAATATTTATTTTAGACATATTAATTGTTGGATATATAGGATATAAGTTCATAAAGTCTGCAAGAAATTCTCGCGTATGGCAATTGCTAAAAGGTATAGTATTAATTGTAATTGTGACAATCTTAAGTGGTATATTTGAATTTAGAATATTAAACTGGTTCTTAACTATATTTACAACATATGGAGTAATTGCATTAATGGTAATATTCCAACCAGAATTAAGGAGAATGCTAGAACAACTTGGAACAAACAAATTCACAAGATTTTTTGGACTTGGACTTGAAAAAAACTTAGAGACAAAAACGAAAGAGGATATATATAAAATAGTAATTGCAGCAAAAGAATTGTCCAATACTAAAACAGGTGGTTTAATTGTAATGGAACGAGACATACAGCTAAATGATATCATGGACAGCGGAGTAAGAATTGGAGCAGATGTGTCACCACAATTAATTGTAAATCTTTTTGTACCAAAAACGCCATTACATGATGGAGCAATCATTATAAGTAAAAATAAGCTTGCAGCAGCAGCTTGCATTTTACCACTATCAGATGACAAACAAATTTCAAAAGGACTAGGAACCAGGCATAGAGCAGCAATTGGAATTTCAAGAGAAACTGATGCTATTGCAATAGTAATTTCTGAGGAAACTGGCAAAATTTCTATTGCTAAAGATGGAAACCTCATAGTAGATTTAAAAGAAGAAGCTTTAAAAAACATCTTAATAAAGAATCTGGTTACTAAGAAATTTGGGGATGAAAAGGATACCAAAAAACATACTTCAAAATTGATAAAAAACAATAAGAAAAATAAAGAACAAAACAAAGATAAAATTATAGAGAATAGCGAGAGCAAGGTGAATACTAACAATACTGATAAATAATATAATAAAGCAGGTTAGGGTAAGTATAATATCAAACCATTTAAATAATAAGGAAATAAAATGAGAAATATAAAATTAACTATTGAATATGATGGAAAGGATTTTAATGGTTGGCAAAAACAACCAAATAAATTAAATATTCAGGGTGAAATAGAAAGGGCAATAGAAAATGTAACTGGTGAGAAAGTAGATCTAATTGCATCAGGAAGAACTGATGCTGGAGTTCATGCTTTAGGTCAGGTAGCAAATTTTAAAACAAATTCTAATATGGATATAGAAAAAATACCTATTGCAATAAATTCACAAGTCAAAAGATCAATTAGAGTTCAAAATGCAGAAGAAGTAGATGAAAATTTCCATAGTAGATTTAATTGTAAGAAAAAAACATATAGATATATAATAGATAATTCAAAATATGGAACAGCTATTTATAGGAATCTCTCTTATTATGTCCCTATGAAATTAGATGTTGAAAAAATGAAAAAAGCTATAAAGTATTTTGAAGGAGAACACGATTTTAAGGCATTTAAGTCAAGTGGAACCAGCAGTAAAAGTAGTGTTAGAACTATTTATAGTGCAAACATATTAGTAGAACGAGATAATATAGCCATAGATCTAACAGGAAATGGATTTTTATATAACATGGTAAGAATTATTGCAGGAACTCTTTTAGATGTTGGACTTGGAAAAATAAATCCAGAGGATATTCCAAACATAATAGAAGCTAAAGATAGAACTAAAGCGGGTAAAACACTTCCACCACATGGGCTAATGTTATTGAAAGTGGACTATGAGTAATATTGGGATTAACCGTTATTTTTAATATTGAAGCAATTAATCGGGTATATTACTAAATTAAAACATAATAAAATGTAACAAATAATAGTGTGTAAACATAAAATATAGTAGAATTAGTATTAGAAAAGGAGAAATTTTATGAACACACTATTATTATTTTTTGCTCTACCAGTCGCAACAATAATTCTCTCTATAGTTTTGCTAAAAGTGTTAAAATGCCCTATATTAGTGGCTGCAACTTTCTTTGCGATTTACTTAATTTTAGCATTTGCTGTTTTTGGAACTGACTTTTTAATATTTGTTATAGTATATACCATACTTTCATATATTACAGCTGCTCTTACCAGGTTAATTTGTAATATTATCGAAAGATTTAATAGATGCTGTACTGATAGGAGAGAAGGAAATAATTTGCCATGTTTCTGTAATTCAAATGATGAGAATAATGGAACTTGCAATACTAATAGTAACGCTAATGGAACTAATACAGCTAACCAAACTAGATTTACATTAACGACGAATCAGGCTAATCCTGTGTTTTACCTAACGAACAGGAGCAATAATTGTTCAAGACAAAATGGTTGCTGTTGTGGGAGAAGATAGAAATATTACAGAAATATTACAATAATATTAAGTTTTTGTTACAAGAGACTTAATATTATTGTTTTTTTTATAATATTGTTGTAAAATAAAATATGAAATATTATTTTGTCAAAAATAAGGAGGAATAAATTATGGCAATGAATCCAATGCAAAGAAAGGCAAATAATTCTTTTCTTTTAGGAATATTAATTACTTTAGTTATTACAGGAGCAATAATAGCATTTTTGATATTCCAAGTATTGAATTTAAATACTGAAATAGAAGAAATACAAGCACATACAGTTAATGCTTATATAGTAATAGATGAAATTAAATCAGGAACTGAAATAACTACTGCACAGGTACAAAGAGTAGAATTAAATATGGATATAAATGTAGATACATCTACCTTATACACCACCATTCCAGCAGGCTTAATGGCTAAGGTGGATTTAAATCCTGGCACAGTTATGACTACTGACCTTACATATGAAAATGAACCATTGACTTCAGATGTTAGAACTGTTGAATATAATGTTATAACATTGCCAAGCCAACTAACCACCGGAGAGTATATAGATATAAGACTAAGAACACCAGATGGTAGAAGTTTAATAGTAATATCACATAAAGAAGTTACAATACCAAATATCGCAGGTGTGGACTCAACAAATTGTATATGGCTAGATTTATCAGAAGAAGAAATATTGATGATGAGCAGTGCTATTGTTGAAGCATATAAAATGAATGGAGCAATGCTCTATGCGACTAGATATGTGGAACCAGGAATACAAGAGGCTGCTACAGTAACATATGTACCAAATGATGAAACCAGAGCATTAATTGAAAGAGATCCAAATATTGTTGAAGAAGCTAAAAACGCATTATTAAGTGTTCTTAATGCAAATAGTGAACTTGTAAGACCAGGAATAAATAATGCAATAAATAATGAAGATGCAGCAGATAATGTTGTAGAAAAAACAGAAGACGAAATTACAAGTCTACAAGAAGAAAGAGAATTATACATTGAATCTTTAGGCGGTTAGTAATATAATATACAGGCATAAGTATTAAAGGAGGAAATAATGAGGAAGATAAGCTTTATAGGTTGTTTTGACAAGATAGATTTAATATTATATATAGCTAAAATTTTAGTGGCAATGGACAAAAAAGTATTAGTGGTAGATTCAACAATTAATCAAAAGGCAAAATATGTAGTGCCTGTCATTAAGCCTACTAAAGCTTATGTTACTGAATTTGAAGAAATAGATGTAGCAGTTGGTTTTAATAATTTAAATGATATAAAGGAATACTTAGGTATTCCTGTTCATGCGGAAATGCCATATGATATAATATTACTTGATATAGATTCACATGAAGGAATTGTTAATTTTGGAATTAATAATGAAGACAAAAACTATTTTGTTACAGGTTTTGATTTATACAGCTTAAAAAGAGGACTGGAAATATTAAGTGGACTTACAGAAATTTTAAACTTAACGAAGATACTATTTTCTAGAACTGCTAGTAAAGACGACAACGATTATTTAGACTACTTATCACTGGGTTATAAAATTGAATGGAACGAAGAAATTATATATTTCCCTTTTGAAGTAGGAGACCAAAGTGTAATAGCTGAAAATCAACGAGTTTCAAAAATAAAATTTAAGAAACTAAGCGAACAATACAAAGAAGCACTTATATATATAGTAGAACAAATACTTGACCAAGATGAATATGGAACAATGAAAAAGATATTTAAACAATTAGAAAAAAGAGTTTAAGTTTGCAACAAAAGAAAGGAATGGAAAATTAAATGGCAATAATCACTTTTAAAAGTAATGAATTAAAAGAGACAGGACAAACACTATCTTTAGTTGCTGTAGCAACTCAAATGGCAATAGAACATAGCTATAAAATATTAATTGTATCTACTAATTTTAAAGATCTAACCTTAGAAAATTGTTATTGGGAATTAGATACCTTGAACAAGTCAATAATAGGAAATCAAAAAGCTGCTATTGGGGTAGATTCTGGTGTTGAAGGATTAATTAAAGTTTTAGCTAGTAATAAAACTAGTACAGAAATTGTGAAAAACTATTCTAAAACTGTATTAAGAGATAGGCTTGATGTGCTATTATCTCCTAAATCAGAAGATTATAGTGAATATTTACAAAAATGTAAAGAATATCCAGAGATCCTTAAAGTTGCAGACAGATATTATGATTTGGTCTTTGTAGATTTAACTACAAGAATGGCAGAAAAAGAAGCACAGGATATAATAAATGTATCAGATATAATAGTAATTAATTTAACACAAAAGTTAAAGAGCATAAATGATTTTATAGAGCTAAGAGAAAATGACGATTTCTATAGAAGAAAAAATATTATGCTTATGCTTGGAAGATATGATGCTCATTCTAAATATAATGTTAAAAATATAACTAGATATATGAGAGAAAAGAAACAATTGCTTGCAATACCATACAATACATTATATTTTGAAGCTTGCTCAGAAGGTAAAGTAATAGATTTCTTCTTGAGATTAAAAAACATAGAAGAAAGCGACAGAAACCGTCTGATTGCAAATGAAGCAACAAGAGCAGATGAAGCAATAATATATAAATTACAAGAATTGCAAATGAAGATTTAATCCTTAGAAAGGAGAAAACTATGATAAATATATTATTAATAGTAATAGTTATTTTGGTAGCAACTGCATTACTATTTAATTTTATAAAAAAGAGAAGAAACGAAGAAAAGGAAGATGTCTTAGAAGTTGATGATAAAACTTATACCTTAGACATGATGATTGAATTTGTGAAAAAAAGACTTGATGAAATTACTAAAATTAACCTCTATGATATAGGTCTTTCTGAGGAAGAGCTAAAAAGAAGAAAAAACAAAAAATATGAGTTAAAAAAAGCACTTAAAGGTTGTACATATGGAGACGTAAACGATAAAAAATATGTAAAAGAGTTAATATATGATTTACTATACAGGGAATATGGCGTAAATGAAACCAATGTTTCTAAGGCAATACCTTTTGATATTCCTTCACTATTAACACCTCAAGATAAATTTGAAATCATATTATACATGTATAAAAATGAATTTGGATATGAAGCTTTATCAGAAATAATTAAAAAATATCACTTAGACGAACTTAAATACGTAGAAGGAGAATCAAAACCTTGCTATGTAATTACAGCTGATGAAATAAGCAATATATTTGAAAAAGAGAATTTTGTTTTAACACTACAAGATAAAATCAATGTAATTGTACAAAGAATTTACCAAAAATACAAAGGATATAGTAGCATTGATGAAATAAGAGATATGAATATAGATGGTATCTCAGGAGGTGTTTCGGGACTTCCTGAATCCTTCCTAAGCCAAGTTGCCCAAACAGATGGAGATTATTTAAGTCAGATTGCTGAGCACAAAGTTCCTCGTGCTTGTGATAGTATTTGGATCATGTATGCTGGTAAATCTATAAGATTAGCGTTTTTATCTTTTGGCTCTGAAGCAGAACTAAAAAGAGTATGTCAAAACATATATAAATACAATAACCCAGGACAATTATCTGATACTAATGGGTATAAAATTAATGAAATGAAAGATGGATCTCGTGTTGTTGTTGTTAGACCAAGTATGTCAGAGACATGGGCTTTCTTTGTAAGAAAATTCGACGTAAAACGTGCAACACTAGAACAAATAGTACGTTTTGAAGGAAAAGAAGAAGCGATAGATTTGTTAAAATTCTTAGTTAAAGGAGCTAGAATCATATCACTAACAGGTGAGCAAGGCTGCCGGAAAAACAACAATGCTTATGGCCATGATAGAAAATATATATGAAACTATGAACCTTCGTATCACTGAAACTGCCTTTGAGCTTCATTTAAGAAAAATATATCCAACCAGGAACATATTATCAATGCGTGAAACAGAAACAGTTTCTGGACAAGAATGTTTGGATGTTCAGAAAAAGACTGATGGTTCTGTTAATATAATCCGGAGAGGTTGCAACAGATCCCGTAGCATCTTGGATGATACAATCTGCACAGGTAGCGTCTAAATTTACATTATTTACTCATCACGCTAAAACTTTTCCTGACTTAGTAACAGCACTTCGTAACTCAATGCTTAGAGCTGGAGTATTTAGAAATGAAAGAACAGCTGAAGAACAAGTTGTACAAGTTTTGAATTTCGATATTCACTTGGTAAAAGACTTTAGAGGAAGAAGATATATTGAAAGAGTAACAGAATGTATACCAGTTGAAGAAAAGAATGAATATACCTTTGATCACAGAAAAGAAAAAACCTTAGAAGGCAAATTAGACAAATTTATAGATAATGCAACGATTTACTTTACAAAAAGCACAAACAGAGAATTATATCAATATCGTAACATTTTGGAATATCATGATGGAGCATATGTTCTTACAAATCCAATTTCAGAACATAACATACGTGAAATGAGGAACAACATGGATGATGCTGACGTAGTGGAATTTGATAAATTCCTAGAAAGAAATTGGGGAATTAAGATGAAAAAATATGCTGATACAGATGATGTAGCAGATAGTCACATTATCGAAACTAAAACGGTTAAAAGAGGAAGAAAACCTAAAGCTGTAAAATAATAGCAAGGAGGTGTAAGCTTTATCAATGTCTAATGATATATTAATGTATTTATTAATTGTGGTAGGAGCTCTCTTTGCAATGGTTGTGGTTGCTTACTTAATTCTAAGGAAAAAGCTGCAATCCTCTGGAATTAGAGAAATACAAAAATTAAGAGCAGGAACAGAAGAAAAGAAGTTTTCAAAAGAGGTATTATATCAAAAATTATACGTTATTTATTTGAAAATACCATTTATTAAAAGATATTTATTAAAATTAAGAAGAAGACTTGAAATAATTAATATTGATGATGAATATTTAACCAGAGGACAAACCTCAAAAATTTTAACTACTGCAATTATAGTAATTATACCACTTACCTTAATTATTATCCTTATGACTCATCAAAACACATTATTAATGTTATTTTTATTAATATTTGAAGTGTTTTTAGCTGATACTTTAATTGGAGGAATGGTAGATAAACTAGATAATAAGTTATTAAAACAACAAATAAATTTTTTCTCTGAAATTAGACATGCATACCATGAATATAACATGGTGGAAGAAGCTATATATCAAGTTGCACAAGATGATGAACAACCAGAAATGTCTAGGCAAGCAGAGAAAATATATGAAGTACTTATTTCAAACGATCCTGAGGGAGAGCTTGAAAAATATTATGATATAGCACCAAATCCATACTTAAAAGAATTTGCGGGGATTTCATATTTGACAAAAGAGTTTGGGGATAGAAAGGTAGAAGGAACATCACTTTACCTGAAAAACCTTAATAACATTACACAAGAAATGCAACTTGAATTACTTAAAAGAGATAAACTAGATTATGTATTTCAAAGTTTATCCTTAATATCAATAGTACCAATATTATTCATGGAACCAATTAAAAATTGGGCAATATCGCAATTTAGTTTTACAGCATCATTTTATAATGGTAAGACAGGAATGATATTGCAAATTTTAATATTATTACTTACTTTTGTATGTTATCTACTTATAAGAAAATTAAAGGATAATGGGTCAGTAAATACAAATACGAAAAATACAGAAAATCCATGGCAAGCTAAACTATATAAAATAGGCATATTTAGAAAAATAATTGACTTATTTTTACCTAAAAAAGGAACAAAAGAATATAGAAAATTGCAACAAGAATTGAAAGCAGCAGCTTCAAAAGATAAAATAGAGTGGTTATATATAAACAGAGTTCTGCTTAGTATATTTGCATTTGTAGTTTCTATTCTGGTCATACTGTATTTGCACAATCTGGTAATACAGAATGTTTATACAGAACCGACGGCAGATTATGATGTCATAGGACAGATGTCTGAGAGGCAACAAAGAACTGCAATGCAAACTACAGAGTCTGATAATGCATATATAAGAAGCCTAAGGGAAAATGCAAATATTACAGCAGAGGATATAGCAAGAGAAATGCGCAGAGGTAGAATTAATAGAGATTATGTAGAAAGCTCAGATGCAGAAATTCAAGTAGCGGCAGAAAGAGTATTAGAGAAAATAAAAATAGTAAATAGCGAAAATATGAAATGGTTTGAAGTATTGATAGCTATGGTTATTTCAGTAATTGCATATAATGCTCCTGTATGGATGCTGAAATTTCAAGCTAAAATGAGGCAACTTGAAATGGAAGACGAAGTAATGCAATTCCAAACAATTATATTAATGCTTATGAGAATTGAAAGAGTAAATGTAGAAATCATACTTGAATGGCTTGAAAGATATGCAAATTTCTTTAAAGAGCCAATAAGCAAATGTGTTAATAACTATGAAAGTGGACCTTGGGAAGCCTTAGAACAATTAAAAGAAGATGTCTCATATCCTCAATTCATACGTATTGTAGAAAGTTTGCAAGCAGCAGTAGAAAAAATACCAATCGCAGATGCGTTTGATGAACTAGATACTGAAAGAGACTATTATCAAGCTCGTAGAAAAGAATCAAATGAAAGATTAATTTCGAGAAAAGGCTTGATAGGTAGAGGTATAGGATTTGCACCAATGATTGTAATATTTGTAGGATACTTAATTATACCATTAGTATTTATAGGAATGACAAGTATGACTGCATCAATGAATAGCATGTCAGCACAATATTAGAGTTTATGGGACTCTAAAAAACCCAAATATGTATGTTTAAGGAATTTTAACATGGAGAATGCATCAAAAGCACTAATTATGGCAGGTTCAGTTCTTATAGCTTTATTGGTAATAGGACTGTTAGTAATAGGATATAACCAATTATCTGGTTTAGAGCAAACGAGAACTGACTCTGACGTAAACCAAAAAATGGTTGAATATATGAGACAATTTGAACAGTTTAATAGAACCTTATATGGAAGTGAACTACTATCACTAGCAAACCTCCAGGAAGACTATAATACCTCAGAAGCAAGAGAAGATGTAGGCTATGATAGAATTGAAATAACTGTTCGAATAAACCAAGGAATTGTAGGTTCGACATATTTTGTTGCAGGAACACATAGCCTTGAAACCATTGCAGACGATCAAAAAAAATTAGAAAATGATATAGCATCATATGAGACAACACAAAGAAAATACAATAACAGAAGTGTAAAATATTATTCACAAAAAAGATATAGAGAAATAGCAATAGATTTTGGAATGGATCCACCAAGCAATATGGCAGATTATGATATAGAATATTATTATTTAAGAAGCAATTCAACTACAACAGATTTGCTTAATGAAATTCAAGAATATACTAATTTAACATCTATATATACTGAATTTAGAACAGGAAAACGCTTCAGATGTACTGATGTTCAATATAATAATAGTACTGGAAGAATTAGCTCTATGTATTTTGTTGAAATATAGACTCTTAGGAAGGAATGTGATGAATTGTGGAGAATGCATCAAAAGCACTAATTATGGCAGCAGAAATATTAATAGGTGTTATGGTAATTTCCATTGGAGTATATCTTTTTAATTCAATAGGAGAATACAGCGCTGATACAACTGCACAGATGCAAGAAGCACAAATTAGCCAGTTCAACAATCAATTCCTAAAATACTATGGAACTACTTCTACTGGAGATGGCGAACTTGAAGCAATTAGATGTACAATACATGATGTAATAGGATTAGCAAATTTAGCAAAGAAAATTAATGCTGAAAATGGCTATGCTGATGAGATACCTAATTCAGATCCCAATACTACTTATTATATACAAATTGATTTGAAAATTGGAGTTAGAACCTACAAAAATATTGAAACATATGAGCAAAACGAATTATTAAATTTATTAAAGAATAACTCAATTGCTTATTCTGAGGAAGGAACAACGGCTGAGACAAAATATTTTATATGTTCAGAAATGCCAAGAATTGGCGAAGTTACCAGGTTAGTGAATTACATGAAATTTGTAGAAATTTAATCAAAAGTATTGCATAAAAACGATTAAAATATTATAATGAAAGTATATAGGTTATGAAAAATAAAATTTTACTTATAGTAATTATATTTATAATTATCTTAGGAATTTCAATATATTTTGTGTATAATTATAGAACGAGTTTTATTGAATCGCAAAAAATAAATAACATATATAAATCATATGAAAATATACAAATCCTAGGAACTGAGCTAGCAAGTATAATTAACCAAACAGAAGATACTAATGCAAAGCTAAGTACTGAAAAAAATAAAGAAGGAAGGTATATAGAGAATGATACTGATTCTATAAAAATGTATATAAAATTACAATACAAGGATGATTATAATACCTATGAAATAGAAAGAATTTTAAACAATGGAATTGATAATTTTATTAAAGCTTATGGCACAGCAAGTTTTAAATGTACGGAGATAAATTATCATGAGAAAACAGGAAATGTAAAAGATATAACTTTTACAGAAGTTGACGAATAGATATTAATATTAGAAAACATATAGATAAAATTAAGGAGGAAATTTTTATGGAGAACGCTTCAAAAGCTTTAATTATTGCAGGAGCAATATTGTTAGCAATAGCAATTATAGGTGTAGCTATGGTAGTATTTACAGGTGTAAGTGATATAATATTAGGCGGAGGCGATAGCCTAACAGCACAAGAAATACAAGCATATAACCAAGAATTTACTACATATGAAGGAGACAAAAGAGGAACATTAGCTAGAAATTTATGTGATAGTGTAAGTGCACATAATAGAGGTGCAGAAGATGCATCTGAAACTATAGCAATACAATGGGATACAGTATTAGATGCTGGTACTGATTATCCTGCTCCAACTCAAGACAATGCAACAGGAACAACAACAGCTGAGATTAATACAATTAAAAACCAAATCTTATCAGGTAGAACATATACTATAAGTTTGGGATTTGATGAAGATACAGGCTTGGTTACAACTATAGGTATAAAGTTAGTTCAATAAAAATAAAAAGGATTTAAAGTATGGAGAATGCAGTTGATGCTTTAAAAATTGCGTTTGCAGTATTTGTATTTGTTATTGCTTTATCTATGACTATGTATATGTTTACAATGACATTAGAAACAAGTGATACAGTATTACAAAGTTCCGACATTACAGAGTTTATGGATTACATAGAAATCAGTGATATGGCGGAGGATGAAAGAATAGTGGGATTAGAAACTATTATTCCTACTTTGTATAAATATTACAAAGAAAACTATACTGTAATATTTAGAAATGCAGACGGAACACCATTAGAATTATATAAAACACAAACTAATGTTGATTTGTGGAGTACAGGCTATACTAACCAATACTATAATAACAATAAAGATGTAAGAATTTGTTCCTTTGATGTTGATGAAGAAACCAGAAGACATGAACCCTGGACAGGAAATACAAATTATTATAAACAGAACTTAGACAGGTTTTTATCTGGTGGAACATTTTTGGCACCAAGTGGAAATGGAATGGATTATGACTATTCCGATAGACGTATTAATGGCTGGGGAGATTGTAGTTTTATAGAACAGTATAAAAACAGCAGATTTAGGGAGAGTCTTGGTGAATATACCTATAATGCTGTAAATACCGAAAATAATACTGATGGTACTACATCAGGTTTAACAAATGTAGAAGGAAGAAAAAAGAGAGTAATAATATATACGCTAATTAATTAAGACGTTTACTTAAAGAAAGGTAGGTAAAAAATATGGGAGATAGTTTAATAACGGTTGTAGCAATATTTCTGGCAGCAATCTTAATGTTTATATTTCCCTTAATGTCTCTGGCTGAAAGAACTGATGACATATCATCACTTGCAGTTCAAACAGCAACTACAGAGTTTGTAGATAATGTTAGAACAACAGGTAAAATGACCTTAGAGGATTATGAGGGATATTTAAGTGATATTTCTTCTACGGGCAATTCCTTTGATG
Organism: uncultured Clostridia bacterium; assembly: GCA_944392505.1. Lineage (GTDB taxonomy): Bacteria > Bacillota > Clostridia > TANB77 > CAG-508 > CALXVA01. The sequence goes on from CALXWU010000014.1 coordinate 18,999, forward strand.
TAGAAATTTTGCTCCAAGAATTAGATGAGAATCCAGGAAAGAAAACAACCCAAGCGGAAGCAACAAAAATTGGAGAGAACTTATACTATAATTTTTATACAACACAAGTTGAAGAAGAACTATATTCAAAAGGAAGAATAACATTAAAAGAGGGAGATTTAATTACTGTTACAGCTAGAAATACGAATTTAACAATTTCTCAAATGCTTAGAAACTTTTTCTACACAATAGCAGGAAATGATTCATATACAATAGCAGGCCAACATTCTGGAGCAGTAACAGTTAATGGCAGTACGAGTGAAAGATAACTTTTAATTGTTGGGCAGATATTTAAAATCTGTCTCTACAATAATATACATGTAGGGGTGGAGTAAAATTTCACTCCTATTTTTAAATTATTTTACAAAAAGAAAGGTAATATTGAGCATGAAACTACAACATTTAGCAATTGTATTTGTTCTTATAATTTTACCAATTTCAATAATAATGTCTGCATATATTTCAAATCAAATAGATGCAATAGAGTTACAAACTGCTTATGACAAGAATTTAATTAGTGCTACTTATGATGCGGTTTTAGCGTTTCAAATTAATACTACAAATAACAAGTATTCTAGTATAAGTGATTCAAAAATAAGAGATATTGAAGCTGCAGTAAACACTTTTTACAATTCTCTTAGTCTTTCAATGAGAGAGTATGCACAAACTGCAGAAGACTTAGAAGCATTTACACCAGCTATACTATTTACACTATATGATGGATATTATATCTATACCTCATATGATAATGTATATTCTACAATAGGCGAAGGTGAAGAGAAAAAAGTTTCAATAAATATTGATGGTAACAATTATCAAAGTGGTTTAAAACCATATATATATTATTCGGCGAAATATAGACTTAGAAATGGTAATATTATAGTTATTAACTATACATTAGATAATGAAATAACTGTATATGGTGATTTTGGTGGAAATGAAGGATATGTAACAAAGTCCGGTTATTTAATCAATCCAGATTTAGTTACAAACATTGATACCGATGCGAAAACCCTGACATATGATGGAGTAGAAATAGAGCCCGAAATACTATATGAGCATCTTATCACAATAGAAAATCAAAATACTGGAACCACAAAAGCAGACGACTATATATACATTTTCTATCAAAACGAAAAAATATATCAAGACCATGATGATAATGGTAATTTACTGTATTATGATGAAGAGGGAAATGTAACAACAGATAGAGCAAGAACAGGCATACCTGTAATTTTCTGGTATGATAATTATATTAAAACATATGTAAATGATGCTGCAATTAGAAATTATGCAAGAGATTGCAATATGCGTAGTACAAGTGCGTATGATTATTACTATGAAGCACGAGAATTTAGTTTATGGGTAAGAGATAATTTAGGAAATCTAGAGCAGAGTGATACAATAAGAACTGAAGATGGTACCACACCAATAGGGAACGACCAGGATTATTTATCAGAAAATACAGGAACTGAAAAAATATTTTATACAGATAAAAATAATGATCCAATGCTATCTGGTTCTGCATTTAATAGCCATAGATTAGCAGTAATTAGAAAATCAATAGAAACAACATTAAATACCGTAATTTCTAATTTTAGAAGTGTAACTCTTTATGATTACGCAATGCCGGTTATGTCTGAAAGTGATTGGTATAGAATCTTGAATAATGTTTCAATGGTTACATTTATGCAGGGCATGTCAATAGGATATAGAGATTATAATAATTATGCAATCATTACAAATAATATAAATAAAGAAGTAGTAACTGCAGCAAATATTTATATTGTGGCTAAGGAACAAGGTACAAATAATAGAGAATATCATCAACCAGGATGTAAAGAATTATTAGAAGGAATAAGTAGTGGAAGACTTTCAATTGTGGGAGCATATCCAACTGCAAGTTTTCAAAGACAAACTGTAAGGATTAATGAAGATAATGAATTACATTTTTATTTTCAAGCTTGTAGAGGAGATACACTTACAGGGTGCTATAACTGTATAGTTAATGCTACAGGAGATTATGCTACAGATGATATAATTGCAGGTGATGCACTTATTGATTTTACAAATAGAGTTGAAAATGGTGGAGATGGAACAGTTTCATTTAGCACTGGTAATTCTGCATATCGAGCTATTAGAAAATCATTTTTAACAGCACTTGCACGCGAAAGATATGATTTATACAAGTCGAATTTTGATTTGTCAGATTTGGGCTAAAGTTTCAAAAATTAACAAATTTTAATAATAAAAACAGTTTAAAAATTTAAACAATGGTTATTCTATAATTAAGAAAGAGGGATAACCATGAAATTTTTAAAAAAAATATTAATTGTAATTTTACTTTTGATTATATATATTTATGTATGTAATATTAGTATGTTACCCAATAATATCATTTTGATACAAGGTGAACAATTAAAACTGGATACAATTTTAGGAATTAATGTGAAAAACGCGGAAACCATGCAAGCTTCAAGCAATTTGAATAATAGCATTGTGGACGAAACTGGAAAAATGACCTTGAATTTAAGTTTGTTTAATCTTTTTCCAGTAAAAGATGTAACAGTAAATGTAATACCAAAAACTAGTGTAATTCCACTTGGAAAAGCAATTGGAATGAAAATGTATACAGAAGGAGTATTGGTGGTCGGTATGACAGAAATTGAAGGTAAAAAACCTTATGAAAATTCTGGCATAGAAACTGGGGATAAAATAATTGAAGTAAATAATCAAGAAATAAATAATACAGATGAATTAATTGCGTGTGTAAATAGCTCAAAAGGAGAAACAGTAGAAATAAAATATATAAGTGATACAGAGGAAAAAGTAGCAAATATTGAACCTGTAAAAACTGCTAATAATGAGTACAAACTTGGTTTATGGGTGAGAGATGCAGCTGCAGGAGTGGGTACTTTAACCTTCTATGAACCTTCTACTGGAAATTTTGGAGCCTTGGGACATGGAATTAATGATGTGGACACTTATGAATTGATAGATATTGCAAATGGTGAACTGGTAACAACAAATATTGTAGATATTGTTAAAGGGCAAAATGGTACTCCAGGAGAAATTAGAGGTACAATAGATAATGGAATTACAGTTGGTGCAATTGCAAAAAATACTAGTTTTGGAGTATATGGTCAAATTTCAAATATAAATAGATTAAATATTGACAGTTCTAAAGCTATGGAAGTTGCAAATAGAAATGAAATAAAAACTGGTAAAGCAGAAATTATATGCGAACTAGAAAATGGAACTACAAAAACGTATGAAATAGAAATACAAAAAATCTTTTTAGAAAATAATGAGAATAATAAAAGCATGTTAATTAAAATAACTGATGAAGAACTTTTTGAAAAAACAGGAGGAATAATTCAAGGCATGAGTGGTGCGCCGATAATACAAAACGGAAAATTCATTGGGGCAGTAACACATGTACTGGTAAATGACTGTAAAATGGGCTATGCAGTATTTGGAGATTTGATGATAAAACAAATGCGTGAGGTAAGTTAATGAGTAATAAATGTAAGATTTGTAAAACAATTAAAAATAATAAGGGGTTAAGTTTAGCATCATTAATTTTAATAGTTTTAATTTTAATTTTAATAGGTTTTCTTGTGTATGAAATTGTATATGTTGACATTTTTAATATTATAACTAAAAAAGGTGATTTAAATGTTAATACAAATATATTGGCTCAAACAAATACAATCACTAACCTGCCTAAAGATGAAAATATTAGACCAGATACAGAGATAAATCATTCACAAGTAAATAATCAGAATATAGAAATACATGTTCCAATAAATGATAATTATGAAAGTAACACAACATTGTTTAGTGATAGATATTACTATAATCAATTGGATAACTATAGCAAAATAATATATGATGGCTTATTAAACAATAAAGAAAACATGAAAACTGGAACATATATTATAGATTTTGGAAGGCAATTCAATGATTTATTAAATTCACAAGGAGGAGAAGAAAAACTAAACATGGCATTCCAATCAGCATGGAATGCATATACATATGACAATATGGACGTATTTTATATAGATGTAGAAAAATTAACTTTAACAACAACCACAACTTCAATTGCTAGTTTTTCAACACATCAAGTAGAATTATCAAAGGGAGATAATACATCATATTTAAAACCATATTTTAGTTCTACAACTACCATTTCTGGAAAACTTAATCTTTTAACAGCAATACAACAAGAAATAAGAAAACAATTAGAGGGTTATAGCGATTATGAAAAGATAAGAGAGGTTCATAATTGGCTAATAGATAATATTGAATATGATATAAATTTAGAAACACAAGAGCCATATTCAATATCTGGAGCCTTAACAGAAGGAAGGGCAGTATGTGAAGGATATGCAAGGAGTTTTAAATATATAATGGATGGATTAGATATACCATGTGTATTAGTAAGTGGAATTGGAACAAACTCGAATGGAGAGACAGAATCACATGCTTGGAATTATGTTATGTTAGATAATAAATGGTATGCAGTAGATGTAACATGGGATGATCCTGTGATAATAGGAGATGGATATATTCCAGAAGGTACAAGATATAGGCATTTCTTAAAAGGAAGTAATTCATTTTTCGCATCACATATAGAAGACGGGAAAATAACAGAAAGTAGTATAGAGTTCATATTTCCAACTCTAAGTGAGGAAGATTATTAACAAAATTGTATAAGGTGACAAAAACATGTAGTAAAATTTGCTATTTGCCCTTGCATTCTCACTAATTCTATGGTACAATACTATATGTCAATACCTTATACTTAGTTTTAGGAAATAACACCACTATAACTCAGTTTAAGGCAAATTAAAATTTTAGGAGGTGTAAGCTATGACAGCAGAAAGAAAACAAGAAATAATCAAAACATATAGAAGAGATGAAAAGGACACTGGTTCTCCAGAAGTTCAAATTGCTCTTTTAACAGAAAGAATTAATGAATTAACTGAACATTTAAAAGTTCACAAAAAAGATAACCATTCAAGAAGAGGACTTTTAAAAATGGTTGGTTCAAGAAGAAACTTGTTAAATTACTTAGCAAGAAAAGATGTTCAAAGATATAGAGACATCGTAGAAAAATTAGGATTAAGAAAATAGTTGTTATGTGATGGGCGTTTTGGCTTTTTAGCCTAAACGTCCATTTAAAAGAAAGAAAGGAGTAGTATGATTAAATCATACACAAAAAATTATGTTTAAAAGTTATAGTACAAATTTAGCAGGAAGAGAACTAACCATTGAAACAGGAAAAATTGCGGGATTAGCAAATGGAAGTGTAGTTGTAAAATATGGAGACACAGTTGTAATGGTAAATGTTACAGCTGCTAAAGAACCAAAAGAAGGAATAGACTTTTTCCCACTTTCAGTAGACTATGAGGAAAAGCTATATGCGGTAGGAAAAATACCAGGAAGTTTTACAAAAAGGGAAGGCAAGCCAACAGATAAGGCAATTCTTACATCAAGAGCAATAGATAGACCTTTAAGACCTTTATTCCCAAAGGATTTTAGAAATGATGTATGTGTTACAGCAACAGTTTTATCAGTAGAACAGGATAATAGCCCAGAAGTGTGCGCAATGATAGGTGCAGCGGCAGCTCTAGAAATATCTGATATTCCATTTAATGGACCAACAGCTGCAGTAGCAGTTGGATGGGTAGATGGAGAGATTGTAATAAATCCAACAGTAACACAAAGAGAAAAAAGCAAATTAACTGCAACAGTTGCAGGAACTTTAGAAAAAATTACAATGATTGAAGCTGGAGCTGATGAAATACCAAATGAAACAATGCTGGATGCAATTAAGAAGGCTCATGAAGAAATCAAAAATATTTGTAATTTCATATCTAACATAAAAGCAGAAATAGGAAAACCAAAATTTGAGTATAAATCATTTGCAGTAGATCCAGAATTCTACCAAGACATAGTAGAAAACTTTAAAGATAGAATGTACCAAGAGGTACAAGCTACAGATAAAGAAGTAAGAGATGCAAATATAGATAAAATTACAGAAGACATAACTGCATATGTGGTAGAAAAATATGGAGAAGCAGCTGCTGAAGAAAGAAAAATGGATATTGCAGACAGTATTCACGATTTAGAAAAAGCATGTGTAAGAGAAATGATTTTAGAAGAACATAAACGTCCAGATGGAAGAAAAATAGATGAGATAAGACCTCTTTCATGCGAGGTAGGTGTTCTTCCTAGAACTCATGGTAGCGCAATATTTACAAGAGGACAAACTCAAGTAATGTCAGTTGTAACACTTGGTATGAAAAGTGAAGAACAAATGCTTGATGGTATAGATGAAGAAACAGAAAAAAGATATATGCATCAATATAATTTCCCATCATATTCAGTAGGAGAAGCAAGACCATCAAGAGGACCAGGAAGAAGAGAAATTGGACATGGAGCCTTAGCAGAAAAAGCATTAGTTCCAGTAATTCCTTCAGAAGATGAATTCCCATATGCAATAAGAGTTGTATCAGAAGTACTTTCTTCAAATGGTTCTACCTCACAAGCAAGTATTTGTGGAAGTACACTTGCATTAATGGATGCAGGAGTTCCAATTAGAAAACCAGTAGCAGGAATTTCTACAGGCTTAGTTACAGATAAAACAGCTCCGAATAGATATATAATGCTTACAGATATTCAAGGAATAGAAGACTTTTTCGGAGATATGGACTTTAAAGTTGGTGGTACAAAAGATGGTATCACAGCAATTCAAGTAGATATTAAAATAGATGGTTTAACTTATGACATTATAAAAGAGGCTTTTGAAAGAACAAAAGTAGCAAGAGATTATATCCTAGACAACGTTATGCTACCTGTAATAGATAAACCAAGAGCTGATATATCAAAATATGCACCAAGAATTTTAACAATGCAAATAAATCCAGAAAAAATAAAAGATGTTATTGGTACTGGGGGAAAGACAATTAATAAGATAATTGATGAAACTGGTGTAAAAATTGATATAGAAGATGATGGTAGAGTATGTGTATACTCAAATGATATTGAAAGTGCTAAAAAAGCAATGAAAATCATAGAAGAAATTACTAGAGAAATAGAAGCAGGACAAATATATGATGGTGTGGTAAGCAGAATAATGTCCTTCGGAGCATTTGTAGATCTAGGTGGAGGAAAAGAAGGCTTACTTCATATATCAAAAATCTCTAGCAAGAGAGTAGAAAAAGTTGAAGATGTTCTTTCAGTAGGAGATGAAATTACAGTAAAAGTAACAGATATAGATAATCAAGGAAGAATTAATCTAAGCATGAAAGACTTAGAAGCAAGAAATATCTAACATATAAAGTTACAAATCATAATTGAAATAATGTAAAGAAAATTTTCAAAACCACTTGACAAAAATAAAAGTTAATATAAAATAGTAATAGCTTAAGTTGAAAGAACGAAAGAAGTACCAAAAGGTACTATTAAGTGAAAATATAAGAAGTTCTTTGAAGTCAAGAGTATGAGATAATACCAAGAGGTACTTTTGAGTTCATGAAATTTAAGAAAAATAATAAAGAATGAATAAAAACGAAAAAACAAGGCAAAAATAAAAAATAAAAAACTAAAGAAGGAGGAAATAGAAAAATGAAGAAATCAAAAACAAGATTTCAGGGAACTTCGAAAAAAATGACAAAAGAGCAACGAGGTATAACACTAGTTGCATTGGTAATTACAATAATAATCATAATAATACTATCAACAGTAACCATAAACGTAGTATTTGGTGACGGTGGATTAATTAGGCAAGCAAAAGATACAGTTGAAAAAGCAGAAAGTTCAATCCAAGACGAAAATGAAAAAATGAATAAATTACTCCAAGAATATGCAAATACCGTGGCGGCAGATGAAGAAATTCCAGATGAACCAGTAACTCCACCAGAACCAGAATTGCCTAAGGTAGAAGAAATAAAAGGCGGAGAAGCGTTTGACACAAAAACCACAGTAGAGGATGCAGAAGGAAATAAGATAGTAGTGCCAGCAGGATTTAAAATAGCATCAGATAGTGGAAATACAGTACAACAAGGAATAGTAATAGAAGATGTAAGTGCATCAACAGCTGCAGCGGTGCAAGGCAGCCAATTTGTATGGATACCAGTAGGAGTGTTTATAAAAGATGGCGGTACACCAAGTAATGAAATAATATTAGGAAGATATACTTTTAGTACATCCTCACCAGGAACACCAACCTTACAGCAAGCAGCATATATAAAAGAGTCTGATGGAAGTTATACAGATAATTATACAACACCAAAAGTAATCGGATCATATTTTAGTGAACTTGCAACATATAGAGTAGGAGTAGCCAGTAGTGGGAGAGGTGGATTAAATGCAACAGCATATAATTTAAAAGAGTGGATAGATAGTGTAAAAGAAAATGGTGGGTATTATATCGGACGTTATGAAGCAAGTTATGCAAGTGGGACAAGTGTGGACAATTATAAAGCAGCAACAAAAGTTTCAACAGGTAGTTCAACGTCATCAATGAATTATTCACCAAGAACTTTATGGAATTTTATAACACAATTAGATGCCTCAAAAGTAGCAATAAACACGTATTCAGATAGCACAAGTGTAAAAAGTGATTTAATGAATAGTTATGCCTGGGATACAGCAATAGTATTTATACAAGAATGTGGACATACAAATTATGCAAATCAAGATGGACAATCAATAAATGGTAAGCTAACTAATACAGGAACAAGGCAAGATGAAAAGTGTAAAATAAATGATATGGCTTCAAATCTACAAGAGTGGACTACAGAATACTCTAGTAACACGTATACCGGTGATCCTCGCCCTTGTACTCCTAGGGGTGGCGACTACGGCAACAGATTCCATTACGCACCCTCTCGCTTCAGCTGCAATGCGACTTACAGCTACAACGGCATTATCCGGTTTCCGCCTCAGCTTGTATATGTAGGTCTGAGACCTGATAGAGAAAGCGAATAAACATAAGCAGTAAACAATAATATTTTAAATAGATGCATTTGAACATGCGTCTAGCGAACGAAGTACGCTAGAAGGAAAATTTTATCAGGCTTCGCCAATGCAAAAATGAAATTTTTGTGATTGGCGTAGGCCAAGAGAAAATTTTCCCCTAACGGAGCTTGGCGCCAACTCCTAACGGAGCTTGGCGCCATTTCTGCATTTCAGGACTTTTTGAAATCGATAATGGTGCTAAGTTAAATAATATAGCTTGAAACATGTGGACAAATTGTGGATAAGAAAATTTAGTAGGATTGGGGGAATAAGTAAAATGAGTTTTAGCACCATGTTAGATTGCTTGAAAGAACAAGAAAAAAGGAAAA
>CALXWU010000015.1 GCA_944392505.1 uncultured Clostridia bacterium
TCTTCCTCCAATTCTTCTTGTTTTTCCGAATTTTACTTCATTTAATTTCTTTTGTGCCTCTATTATAATAATCGGCATAATTGATATAGCCATTGTGTATAGCCATTGAATTGGTGTTAAGGCTTGTAACTTAAATACATCTGCAAATACTGGTACCATTACCACCAATATTGTTAATATTGTACCTAAAATAATTGAACCTACAAGATATTTATTTTCAAATATTCCAACTTTAAATATAGATTCTTCGCTCTTAACATTCAAACTATGTACTAATTCAAGCATTCCTAAAGCTACGAAAGCCATGGTTCTACCCACTTCTAAGCCATAAAGATTATTTCCTATGCTAAAAGCAAATAGTGTAAGTACACCTATCATAGTGCCTTCTACAATAATTTTTCCCCATAAGCCATCTGCAAATATGCTTTTTCTGTTATCTCGTGGTTTTTTATTCATAATATCTTTATCCGGTTTTTCCAAACCTATTGCTATTGCTGGTAATGAATCTGTAACTAAATTTATCCATAAAAGTTGTATTGCAAGGAGTGGAGCTTTTAGGCCTAGTAACAGTCCTACAAATATAGTTACTATTTCTCCAATATTTGTTGCAATCAGGAAGTGTACAGCTTTTTTAATGTTTTCAAAAATATTCCTTCCTTGTTTTACCGCTTCTACAATAGTTACAAAATTATCATCTGCTAAAATCATATCTGAAGCATTTTTGGCAACATCTGTGCCATTTCTTCCCATTGCAACACCTATATCTGCCTTTTTAAGTGCAGGTGCATCATTTACACCATCTCCTGTCATTGCAACTACTGCACCTGTTTTTTGAAAGGCTTCAACTATACGCACTTTATGTTCTGGCGAAACCCTTGCAAATACGGAATACTTGAATATATTTTTCTCAAGTTCATTTTGTGGCATTCTATCCAATTCCTGCCCAGTTACAGCTAAGTCATTATTTCGCAAAATTCCTAGCTCTTTTGCTATTGCTTTTGCAGTAAGTATATGATCCCCAGTAATCATAACCGTTTTGATTCCTGCTCTTCTACACGTAGCTACTGCTTCTTTTACCCCTTCTCTTGGAGGATCAATCATTCCAATCAGTCCTACAAAAATCAAATTATTCTCAATATTTTGACTATCTATATTTGAAGGAAGTTTTGGAATTATCGAGTATGCTACAGCAATTACTCTTAAGGCATTATTCGCCATATCACTATTGGTTTTTTCTATTTTTTTGTAATCTTCACTACTTAAATTATGTACTTCCCCATTTAGTGAATACTTGGTGCAATGTTTTAATAAAACATCTGGAGCACCTTTCGTGATTACTAAATAGTTATCTGTATTATTAGAAATTTTGTCTCTTAATATTACTTTCTCTATTTCTGTATCATTTGAATTGCTATCCCTTATGTTATTTGCAGTTTGATTTTGCATACTATGTATTGTAGTCATCATTTTTCTATTTGAATCAAATGGTATATCATTAATTCTTTTAAATTTTTGATATAGCCTTTCTTTAAACTTTCCTTGTTCCTTTGCCGCATTGATTATAGCTACCTCAGTTGCTTCCCCCACATCTCCTTCAACATCTGTACACATACTTCCTAATTCTAAAACTAAGTTCTTTTGTAAGTTTAAGCTTTCACCTTTTAAATCCATTACTTTTGTTACTTGCATTTTATTTTGTGTTAAGGTTCCTGTTTTATCTGAACATATTACGCTACTACTACCCAAGGTTTCTACAGCAGGCAACTTCCTTACTATACTATTCTTTTTAGCCATTCTAGTAACACCAATTGAAAGCATTATTGTTACTATTGCCGGCAGTCCTTCCGGAATTGCTGCTACTGCAAGTCCTACTGATGTCATAAACATTTCTATAGGCTCTATTTTCTTTAGTAGTCCAATAACAAAAATTACTGCACAAATTACTAGGCAAACTATTCCTAAGGTTTTGCCAACCTCTCCAAGTTTTCTCTGTATAGGTGTTTCAGGTGATTCATTTGTAATAATCATTTTAGCTATTTTGCCTACTTTAGTATTCATTCCAATATCTGTAACAATTGCTTCTGCATGTCCATTTACAACTATTGTATTAGCAAAAGCCATATTTAAGGTATCTCCAATTGGAGTTTTTTCCTCCAGCAAAACATTTGCATCTTTTAAAATTGGTACCGTCTCTCCTGTCAAACTTGACTCTTCTATTTTTAGGTTATAGCTGTTTATCAGCCTACAATCTGCTGGTACAAAGTTTCCCGCTTCAAGTAGTACTATATCTCCGGGCACAACTTCTGTTCCCTTTACAGTTTCAATTCTTCCATTTCTTCTAACTTTTGCAACTGGTGCTGACATATCTTTTAAGGCTTCTAACGATTTTTCTGCTTTTGCTTCCTGCACTAGTCCCATGATTGCATTTAATACTACAATTGAGATTATTATTATGGAATCTATGTAGTCGTTCTCTCCTTGTATAAATGAAACAAATGCAGATATAATTGCAGCAATTATTAAAATAATGATCATAAAATCATTAAATTCTTTTATAAATCTAATAAATAAATTTTCTTTCTTCTGCTCATCTAGTTTATTAGGTCCGTGCTTATTCCTTCTATTTTCCGCTTCTTCTTTAGTTAAACCATTTTCAATGTTTGTCCTAAGTTTTCTTGCAACTTCGTTAATATTAAAAGACTGCCACATATATATCAACTCTCCTTTGTTTAGGTTATATTAATATATATGCAGCAGTTTTTAATTTTATGACTAATTTTTGCTAGCCAAGTTTCATTGAAAGCAATTTACTTACTCCGTTTTCCTCCATTGTTACACCATATACTGTGTTTGCTGCTTCCATTGTTCCTTTTCTATGTGTTATTACTAAGAATTGTGTTTCTTTGCTGAATTTTTTTAAATATTCTGCAAATCTATACACATTTACATCATCGAGTGCTGCTTCTATTTCGTCTAATACACAGAATGGAGCTGGATTTATTTTAAGTATTGCAAATAATAGTGCTATAGCTGTAAATGCTTTTTCTCCTCCTGATAAAAGCATCATGTTTTGAAGTTTCTTGCCTTCTGGTTGTACTTGAATATCTATTCCACATTCTAGTACATTTTCTTCATCCTCAAGTTCTATTTCTGCTTTTCCTCCACCAAATAATTCTGTAAAAACTTCATTAAAGTTTTTGTTAATTTCATTAAACTTCTCTATAAATTGTTCTTTCATCGTTTTTGTCATCTCAGAAATAATATTTCTTAATTTTGTTGCAGTATTTTCTAAATCCAATCTTTGCTCACACATAAAGTCATATCTTTCTTTTGTCTTTTTATATTCTTCTATTGAATCAACATTTATGCTTCCTAGCTCTTTTATTTGAGTACGAAGTACATTCACATCTCTTGCAGCTTTTTGCACGTTTTGTGGTTTTTCATATCCTTCTGCATTATTTGGAGTAAGTTCATACTCTACCCACAAATTATTAACCGCCTGTTCTAAGTCTTGCTCTAATTTTGTTTTGCGTACATCTAGTTTTACAGTTTGTCCTTTTAAGTCTTCTAATACTGTGAATTCATCATTGATTTCCTGTTCAGAAGCTTTTAGTTTTTCACTTTTTTCTGTTCTATCATTTTTTAGATTTTCCACTATATTTGAACTATTTTCTACATCAGATTTTATTTTAACAATCTCATTTTCAAGTTCAACTATTTTTTGCTCAAGATTTTTGTTTTCTTCTAATACTTCTGAAATGCTTTGATTTTTATTCTCTATTCCTGTTTTATTTGCCTCTATGTCTTTATTTATTCTTTCAACCATTTCATCTATTGAAGTTCCGCTTTCATCAAATGAAGATACTGAAATTTTCAAATTAGTTATATCAAAATTCAAATCATTAATATATTTCTGATTGTCCTTGTTATTTAAAGCAAATTCCTCTACTACTTTGCTTAAATTTTCTATTTCTTTTTCTAAGAAGTTTATTTGTTCTTCTTTTTCTTCTTTCTCGCTTCTGTTGTCTATTTTCTGTTTTGCCAATTCTTCTAATTCTTGATTTAATTTATCTCTTCTTGCTTCTAGTTTAGAAATTCCATCTTCAATATTAAGTATTTTTTGATTTTCTGCAGCGTAAACAACTTCTATATCTTGAAGCTCTTTTTCAAGTCTTGTAACTTCTTCAATCACATCTGTTACAGATTCTGTATAATCCTTTTTATCTTTTGAGGTCTTTTCTATTTTGCTATTTATCTCTTTTAATTCTTTTTCTAAGGACTCTATTTCTCTACTTCTTCCTAATATACTTACTGTTTTAGTTTGAACAGATCCACCAGTAATTGCACCAGTATTGCTGATTATATCTCCTTCTAAGGTTACTATTCTAAAGGAATATGAATTTAATTTAGCAATTTGGATTGCTGTATCCATATTTTCTACAATAAGTGTTCTACCTAATAAATTTAATACTATCTGCTCATATTTTTTATCACATTTTACTAAATCTGATGCAACCCCTATTACACCCTCTGTACTATTTTTGATTATTCTATCTAACTTTTTGCCTCTTATTGAAGAAACTGGCAAAAATGATGCTCTTCCCAATTTATTTTTCCTTAAATGTTCAACTAGTTTTTTTGCATCTTCTTCTGTGTCTGTTACTATGTTTTGTAAAGTAAGTCCTAAACACATTTCTATTGCAGTTTCATACTTTTTATCAACAGTAATAAGGTTGGCAAAAATTCCATTCATACCTTTTTTTAGGTTAGCATCTTTATCACAATCTAAAAGCAAGGACTTTACACTTCTTGTGTATCCCTCTTTTTCTTTTTCTGTTTCTATTAAGAACTTCAATCTAGAATCCTTCATTCTGCTTTCATATGTAAGGTTATTTAATATGGTATCAAACTCTTTTATTTTAGCCATACTTTCTTCTTTTTTGCTTTGTTTTTCTTGTAAAGACTTGGTTAATTCATTTTTCTTAAACTCTATATCATAAAACTCCTTAGATTTTTCTTGTTTATCATTTCTGCCACTATCAATTTCAGAGGTTAAGCTTTGGAGCTCGGATTTAGCAGTTTTTTCTCTTTTTTCCAGGTTCTCAAAATTTGCCTCCAAGGAACTGATCTCAGAAACTATTTCATATTTTCTATCAGTATTCTTTTCAATCTGCTCTTTTTTGCCTTCTATTTCAAGTTCTTTATCAGACAATTTTTTGGTTAATTCTTCTAATTCTTTTTGCTTTTCCTCTAACTCTTTTTGGAATTTCTCTCTGTTGGAAAATAGGCTTTCTTTTTTTGATAATTTTTGTTTTTGCTCTTCTTCTAAATCAAGAATTCTAGCTTTTGTTTCTTCAATCTCTTTTTCCAATCTTTCTTGGTTTAAAACATTGTTCTGGATTCTTTCTTTTGAAATACCAATTTCAGAATTTATCTTTTCTATTTTATTTGTACTTTCAAAGCCTAGATTTTGCATTTCTTCAATTTTTAAAGTAATTTCATCTATTTGGATTTTTAACTCTTCCTTAGCATTTTGCAAATTTGTCATTTTCTCGTTTTCACTAAATACTTGGTCTTCAACTATTTGTATATCTTCTACCAGCTTTTCTAACTTCTCTTTGTAATCTGAAATATTGTATAAAAATAGCCCAACCTCTATGTTTTTTAATTCTTCCCTAAAATCCAAATACTTTTTAGCTTTGTCGGATTGCATTTTTAGTGGCTCTATATTTGCTTCAATTTCAGATAAAATGTCATTAATTCTAAGTAGATTCAATTTGGTCTGCTCTAACTTTTTCTCAGATTCTGCTTTTCTAGTTCTATACTTTACAATACCAGCTGCTTCTTCAAAAATTCTTCTTCTATCTTCTGATTTATTACTCAAAATCTCATCTATTTTTCCTTGCCCAATAATGCTATATCCATCTTTTCCAATTCCAGTATCCATAAATAACTCTAACACATCTTTTAATCTGCAAGGAACTTTGTTAATAAAATATCCTGTTTCACCACTTCTATATAGCTTTCTTGTTACAGTTACCTCACTATACTCAATAGGAAGTTTACCATCAGTATTATCAATTACCATAGACACTTCTGCAAAGCCCAAGGATTTTCTTGCTTGAGTACCAGCAAAAATGATATCCTCAGATTTAGAGCCTCTTAAAGACTTCATGCTTTGTTCTCCAAGCACCCATCTAATAGCATCTGAAATATTACTCTTTCCAGAGCCATTCGGTCCAATAACTGAAGTAATTCCACTTTTAAATTCTAATATTGTTTTATCTGCAAAGGACTTAAATCCTTGTAATTCTAACCTTTTTAAATACATCTCTTTCTCCTTTTGTCGTTTTTGGGGACAGGCGTTAAAACCGCAATGTTGTTCGTTTTTACGCCTGTCCCTAAAAACGACATTTATTACATAACCTAAATTATATAGTATGTTTAGCTTTTTTTCAACAAATTCTAAACTTTTTTTCTTTAGCAATTAATTTAAGTTGTGATGTCTGTTTTGTTTTTTCATAAGATGCATATGAATTGATTAATCTATTGAAGAAAAGAATAAAGGGCTTTTATCTGCTCTTTATTCTTTTCTCTAAATTATATATTTTGTTTATTTAACTTTGCATTGTACTATTATCTTTTATAACTGTTGTTTCTTTTAAATTCCTTTTGATTAATTCATAAGCTTTTTTTACATCTATTTCATTTGAAATTTTTATTCCAGTATTCTTTATTTCTTCAAACATTTTTTTCTTTACGTTATTAATTTCATCTAATGTTTTTCCCTCAAAATCACTTTTATTCTCATATTCAATTAAAGTTCCCAAATCTTCTACTACTTGAAATGCAAATTCGATTCCATCTTTTTCATAAACTACAACATGATATTTAACTTCAACAAGTTCATTGAATCCTAAGTACTCAAATATTTTTTTTGCTTTATCTATATCTTGAATGTCCAAGCTTATTTTTTTCTCTGATATGACATTACCGCTTAATATCATATTCTTTATTTTTATATGTAATTTTCTTTAATTCTCTATCAGCTAATTTTAGGTTTCTAAGTAATATTGAATTTTTTAGGATGTATTGTATATTATTTATATTCAATTCTTGTAATTTTGATGTCATATAAATATCCTTAATATCACTTTCTCTTATAATCTTAAATCCTAACTTTTCTAATTTTTTATATGCATTTTCAATGTTTTCATTTACTTTTACAGTAATTTCTATTTGTTTCATAAATAAATTTTCCTTCTTTAACTTTAAAAATTATATAACAAAAAGGAGAATTTTGCAATGAAAATTTCTCCTTCTTGTTTAAGCATTTAACTTAGATTCTTGTAATTTCTTCAATCTGAATTATCATACCATTGAAGTTTACAGTTTCTTTATATAGTAAATTTGTTTTCTCCTTGACCTGTTGTTCCTACAAAACGAAGTTTATTAAGATACATTACTTTTATTAAAATACTCTATCATATGAATTATTGTATCCTTATTATTTGGCTTTAGCTTGTCGAATCCAAATAATGCACTGTTTATTTCTTTTTTCCCTTTTACATCTAAATATTCACTAAAGATTTCATCAAGACCTATATTAAATAAATTACAAATCTTTACTAAAACTTCATATGATGGTTTTGATCTGTCTTGCTCTATGTCTCCAATGTACCTAGGTGAACATTCAATTGCTTCAGCTAATCTTTCTTGAGTATATCCATGGCTTTTTCGTATTGCCTGAATATTTTTTCCAATTTTTATTACCCTTGCTTTCTTCATATTCTACCCCTTCTCATAAAAAATTCAATTATATGATAACAAAGGTAACAATTATATAAAACGAATTATGAGCGTACTTTGTACCATTATGTTTCTGTTTACACTGTGATAAAATTACTGAAAGCTAAATATTTACACTCGATTTAGAAAGCAATAAATTTTTCAATAATTTTTTCTGGTTGCAAGTATTTAAACTTTCTTTTTTCCATTAATACCTCTCCGTTTATTATTGTTGTTTCTACATTTTTTCCATCTGTATTATATACTAAATTAGAAATTATATCCTTGTTTGGTATTAATTTAATGTTAGTCAAGTTTGGCTCAATGTCTACAATAATTATATCTGCATCTTTTCCTTCTTCTATGCTTCCTATTTTATCCTCTAACCCTAATAATTTTGCACCGTTTATTGTAGCCATTTTGATAGCATCTTTTGACCCAAGTCTCTCTTCATTTTCATGAATTCCACCTTGTATTAATGCCGCCATCTTCATTGCTTCAAACATATCTAAATTATTGCCAGAACCTTGTCCATCTGTTCCTAAGGCTACATTTATTCCATTTTGCTTATATTTTGTAGTATCTGCTATTTTGCAACCAAGTCTTAGATTTGATAAAGGATTATGTGATATTCCACAATCCATAGTTTTTAATATTTCTATATCTTCATCATCTAGTTTTACTCCATGTGCTAAAATTGTATGTATTCCATCAAAGTATTTTTTTAGTACTTCTGAAGCTCTAATTCCATGTAAGTTCTTTATATCTTCTACTTCATTTATACTCTCAAGAAAATGTATATGCACAGGCAAATTATATTTAATTGCTAATTCTCTTGCCTTTGCAAGTACTTCTCCTGAACATGTATACAAGCCATGTGGCGCTACTGAATAAGTAATTAATTTGTTATCTTTATCCCTAGTTTCGTATAAATTAATAAATTCATTAATTCTATTTTCAGAAGCTTCTTTTCCGTCATTGTCCATAAGAACTCTAGTAATTACTGCTCTCATTTTACTTTCTGTTAGAGCTTTTCTTATTTCCTCCGAGAAAAAATAATGGTCATTTACACAGGTGGTTCCTGTAGAAATCATTTCAAGAATTGAAAGCCTACTCGCATTATATACCTCTTCCTTAGTTAATTTTGCTTCTATTGGCCATATTTTTTGATTAAGCCACGTATATAAATCACAACCCTCAAAGGTTCCTCTAAATATACTCATTGCTATATGTGCATGTGTATTAATTAAACCCGGCATTACCACTTTATTGGTAGCATCAATTACTTCTTCATTCTCCTCTGGCTTAATATCTTCTGCAATTTTCTCAATGATATTATCTTTTATTTTTATATCAACTTTTTTTACTTTAACATCATCAGCTTCAAATATGATTACATTCCCATTTTTTATTAACATAGTTCCATCTCCTATCATTATTTCATTTCATCTCTTCAAAATTTATTTTATGTTTTGAAGTATTTCATATCTTTAATCAAAAGTTATCACATTTTTAGAAAGTTTTCAATGCTGTTCAATCACATTTTTAGAATTATTTTCAATAAATTGTCACTGTTTACAACTTATTGATTAATTTTGCTGGGCAATCTACCATCTCTCCTGAGAACACTAACAAAATTAATATTGTAGTGTCACTTTTGTCCAAGTTTCAAAAAATTAAACTTGGACAATTTAAGGTGTCCCCATTGTCCAAGTTTATCATAAAACTGATATTAATCTCCAGCTAAAACTAATATACCTAGTTTATAACCTAATGGACATTACTGCCCAAATAAGCTAAATCACCAAACATGTTAATCAGTTGCTCGACTACAAATGCACTCATAATAACCATATTCATCCTGCGAGGGACTAGTAACAACTATTATAAAATGCAAGAATAATCTTAACTTCGAATATATTACATATGTTTCAACCATACATCTGACAAATTATATCTACAAAAAATGTTTTAAGTAAATACAATAAAAGTACAGCCATAGCACAAATAATATACTCTTTCATCGCCGACATATAATAATATAAGGTCATTACACTATTATATATCTTTGCTCGAATAATACAAAACATTTATATAAAACATCTCATATTACTCTTAGTTCAACTAATATCAATCTTATGCTATTATTCTGCTCAAAATTTTTTTTATTATTCATTTTTTCTATTTTTATTGTTTTTTTCTTCATTTTATAGTATCATTAAATTACATAATACTTAAGAAAAATTTGAAAGGACACTTCTTTTATGAGAAATGAAAAATTTGATTTTTATAGTCCAATTAATTTAAAATCATATAATTTAGATAAAACCATGAGGTATCAATTAGATATTTTAGGCAGCTTAGATTTTTACACTCGTAGACATAGCGAAAATGTTGCTAACTTAGTATGTAGAATCTGTGAGTATCTTCATTGTAATACTAAATTCACAATATATTGTACCATTTGTGCTTATCTACATGATATTGGTAAGATTTTTATTCCACGAGAAATATTGAATAAGCCTGACATGTTAACAGACGAAGAATTTGAAATAATGAAAACCCATACCACTAAAGGATATGAAATGTGCATGAAGGATTTAAAACTAAGACCTTATGCAATTGGCCCATTAGATCATCATGAAGCACTTAATGGAAGTGGTTATCCAAATGGGATAACCAAGATTCCAATAGAGGCCCAAATTATTCGTGTGGCAGATGAATATGATGCTATAGTAACCAGAAGGCAATATACAACTCACGTAAACATTTCAGAAACCTTGCGAGATTTGATAAAAGATGCACAACCAGATCCTAAGTTTGTGGCTTTAGATCATTTAGCTCAAAATTCAAAGGTTGGTAAAATTAATAAACGTGTTTTGAAGAAACTATTTAAGGTTGTTATTGATGATATTTTATATGAAATAAGTTGTTTGTATGAATACTTAGATTACCTAAAAGAAAATATTAAAAGATTAGAACTTATATGCGAATATGCAGATAAAATGGAAGAAGCAAAAACAGATAAAAAGAAAAACTATTATAAAGAGGGCATGAGGTTGCTGTTCCAAATTGATGAAAATTTCGAAAATTATAGACAAGTTTATGAGGATTACAAAAATGCTCTAGCTATACGAACAGAAAGGGTAGACAAATTGTATAATGAGATTAAAATAATAAAAAAACTAGAGGTTTAGTTTGTAAAAAATCCTTTGTTAAATTTTTAAATGCACTCCAAAAGTTAGACTTTAAAAATCTAATTTGACGAAGTGCATTTTTCTTATTCTAATCCAAAGCTTACTCCCAGAGCATTGTTCACCTGCGAGATAATATTTTCGTCATCTATATGCCCTATTTTTTCCTTTAATCTGCTTTTATCTATGGTTCTAATTTGTTCTGCTAAAACTACTGAATCAGCCTTTAATCCATTATTCTGTGAGCCAATCTCTATATGTGTAGGTAATTTATTTTTTCCAGTTTGAGATGTAATCGCCGCTGCAATAACTGTTGGACTGTGTTTATTGCCTACATCATTTTGTATTATTAAAACTGGTCTTATTCCTCCCTGCTCTGAGCCAACTACTGGACTTAAATCTGCATAAAACATATCTCCTCTTTTAATTACCATATTCTTCACTCCTAATAGTTCTATATTTAAGGTCTATTATTTGATATATTTTAAAATTAGTTTGAGATATTTTATGATTTAGTTAATTTCTTACCTGGCTCAAATTCTGAAGTATAGTAAATTATAAATCATTAATACTTATCTCATTATATAATATGTAAACTACAGTTTTTTCGTTAATGTCATTTATCAACAATTTTGTAGGTTTCCCTGTTGCTTTAGATATATATAGTTTTTTATTAAATACATATTTATTACTATTTTGTTCTACTTCTAATACAAACTCGTCATCTTCTTCATATAATTTTGTTTTTCCTGTTTCTTTACATGATTTATAATCTTCTATGAAAGACTCTAAGTTTAGAAAATTTTCAACCACATATTCATAATTATCATAAATCTTACTTAAATTAAATCTTGTATTATTTATACTTAATTTTTGTCCATCAGCTTCAATTTCTAAGCCTGCTATATTGCTTGGCTCTAATACGATTTGTTTGGACTTGTTTGGACTTATATATTGCTGTGAAAGCACATATTTATTGGTGTTTTTATTACTTTCTATTGTAACTTGTACTGTTGCTGCATATGAACTAATATTTAAAATATATTCTTCAATTTCCTCAATACTTTTATTACTCATATTATTGCCAGTTTTAAAATTTTTATAATTATTTTTTATGAAAAAAATAATAAAAATTAAGATAAGTAGAATTACAAAAAAAGTAATTAAAGATTTTTTATTTGTTATTTTCTCTTTCACCGAATTTTCTCTCCCTTCCATCTCAACTTTTGGGGACGGAGCAAAAAAGTTGAGTCTCCCAAAGTTGAGTTCTCCTAAAGCTGAGTCTCCCAAAAGTTACGCTAAACAAAAAAGTAGACTAATTTAAAATTAATCTACTTTCATTTTATTTTATATGTTTTTAAAGTATTCGCTTAGACAATCTATTAATGCGCCTTTATCATTTATTTTATTTATTCTTTCTCGTATTTTGCTAGCATCTTTTTCGTTCCTTACATAATATGCCAAATGTTTTCGCATTTCTTTAATTGCAATATTTTCGCCTTTTTCTTTTACTGCAAGATTGATGTGTTCAATAATTGTTTCTAGCCTCTCACTATTTGTAACTTTTCTTTGTTCTTTCCCTTGTAAATAGTTTATTACTTCTTCGAAAATCCATGGATTTCCTATAGCACCTCTACCAATCATAAGGCCATCTACATTGGTTTGCTCAAACATTCTTAACGCATCTTCTTTAGTTTTAATATCTCCATTACCTATTACTGGAATTTTTACACTTTCTTTTACTTTTTTTATAATGTCCCAATCAGCTTTTCCTAAATAATATTCTTCTCTAGTCCTACCATGGATAGTAATTGCAGACACACCTGCTTCTTCAAGTAATTTGGCAACTTCTACCGCTACTACACTTTTGCTATTCCAACCCTTTCTTATCTTTACTGTAACTGGAACTTTGGAAGCTTTTACTACTTCTTTCGCAATACAGAATACTAAATCTAAATTTTTTAAAAGCTTACTTCCATCTCCATTTTTTACAATTTTTGGTGCAGGGCATCCCATATTTATATCTACGATATCCACAACCTTGCTAACATATTCACTGGCATATTTTAATGCTTCTATATCACTTCCAAAAATTTGTGCTGCAACAGGTCTTTCTTCCCCTTGGACATTAAGTAGCAATTTTGTTTTAGAATCATTATAATAGAGCCCTTTACTACTAATCATTTCTGTACATGTAAGCCCAGCCCCATGTTTTTCACATATCAAGCGAAATGGCAGGTCTGTTATTCCTGCCATTGGAGCTAAAAGTATATTGTTTCTTAATTCTACATTTCCTATTTTTAATTTTTTTAAATACATCTTCTATTCCTTTTATTATTATTTTACACATATTCATTTGAAGCATAGCTTAATCCACAAAAATAGCTTTTTGCCTTCTTCCAGAAATGTTTAGGAGCAAACCTATCATTATAAAATTACTTAGAAGCGAACTTCCTCCATAGCTTACAAATGGAAGTGGAATACCTGTTATTGGTAAAAGCCCCATCGTCATACCTATATTTTCAACCATATGAAAGAAAAATACTCCGTGCTATTCCTATTGCAATATATGATCCCAAATCATCTTTAGCAGTTTTTGCAACGTATATTGCTTTTGTAATAAGTATTACATACAATATTATTACAGCTGATGCTACAATAAATCCCATTTCTTCCGAAATTAACGAGAAAATAAAGTCTGTAGTTTTTGGGTATAAAAAGCCTAACTGAGTTTGATTCCCCTTAAAAAGTCCCATTCCTAATAATTCTCCTGCACCTATGGCAAGCTTAGATTGAATTACATTATATCCTGCTCCTCTAGGATCTATATTAGGATTTAAAAACACATCAATCCTTGTTTTGGCATGTTCTGGAAGTACGAAGAAATACAGAAGTGGAACTGCAATAACCACTAATAATATAGATGCTATTATATAACGTTTCTTAATGCCTGCTGCAAATAACATAAATACTAAGGCCATTATAAACGCTAATGCAGTACCATAATCTGGCTGTTTAATGATTAAAAATGTTGGCACTAAAAAAACTAGTAAAATCAATAGTAATTTAGGCGCTCTACTTATTTCATTTTTCCCCTTTTTTTGAATTCTAGATATTAACAATGCAAGCATTAATATACATATTACTTTTGCAAACTCCGCTGGTTGAAGTGAAACTGGTCCCATGTTAAACCAGCTTGTTGCACCATTTATTGGCTCTGTAAATAATACTCCAATTAACAGTGCAATAATAATTCCATATAATATGGGTGATATTTTAGCAATAAAATCATAATCTATAAATAATATGATTATCATTATTGGGATACTAATGCATACCCACATGATTTGTTTTTTTAAATCCTCATAATCTGAATTTTGAGTAGCTGATGTTAAAGCTACTAATCCTATTACTACTAGAATAATAGTACATATCAAAATTCCCCATTCTATGTTTTTAAGAATTTTTCTTTTCATTATCATCCTCATTTAAATTATCGTTTTCTGTATTTACAGTGTCGCTATTATTCTCTTGTTCAACGTTTTTTGGATCATTGCTAACTTCATTATTGCTTGTACTATTATCAACATTTTCGTCTATGGGTTCTGCCTTTTTCTCTTCTTCCAACTCGGTTACTTCTTTTTCTACAGCACTTTTCTCTTCTACCTTGCTATTGTCATTATTTTCTTCTAATTCAGCTTTTTTATTCTTTTCCTCTTTATTATCTTCCTTATTCTCCTTATATTCTTCTTTCTTTAATGTTCCTTCTAATTTTCTAGCATCATTCTTTATTGTAATAATTGGAATGTTAGCATATAAAGCCGGTGCTCCTATAGAGCCATCCTCTCCTTCTTTATTCGTAAGTCTTACATCTATAGCTTTTTCGTCTATATCTATATATTTCTTAATTACCTCGAGAATTTCCTGTTTCATCATCTCCAAAAAGTCAGCTGAAATATTTGCTCTATCTTGAGCCAAAACTAGGTGTAATCTTTCTTTTGCTGTACTTTTAGATTCTTCTTTTTCGCTTTTTTTAAATTTTTTAAAAAACTGTACTATGTTACCAAACATGTTTTACCTCCAATAGTATTAATGTTTACCTTTTGCGAAAAAACCTCTCATTTTACTAAATAGACCTTCTTTTCTACCAGGAATAGTAACATCTATATTCTCTCCTAAAATTCGTCTTGCTATTTCTGTGTAGGCTTTTCCTGATGGTGCTTTTTCTTTCGTAACAACTGGCTCTCCCTTATTTGTCTGAGTTATTATATACTCATCATCTGGTACAACTCCTATTAAATCAATAGATAATAAATCTACTATATCCTCAACATCCATCATTTCTCCCTTTTTTACCATAGCAGGTCTTATTCTATTAATAATTAGTTCGGGATTTTTTATGTCAGATGCTTCTAGTAGTCCTATAATCCTATCTGCATCCCTAATAGCTGATATCTCTGCTGTTGTTACTACTATTGCACGATTTGCTCCAGCAATTGCATTTTTAAATCCTTGTTCAATTCCTGCTGGGCAGTCTATTAATATGTATTCAAATTCGTCTTTTAGTTTTCCAATTAGTTCTTTCATTTGTTCTTCATTTATTGCACTTTTATCTCTTGTTTGAGCGGCTGGTAGTAAGAATAGTTCATTAAATCTTTTGTCTTTTATAAGGGCTTGTCTAAGTTTGCATTTTTCTTCAACAACATCTACAATGTCATATACAATTCTATTTTCTAAGCCCATTACAACATCAAGATTTCTTAACCCTATATCAGTATCAACTAAAGCTACTTTTTTGCCTCTTAAAGCCAATGCTGCACCAAGGTTAGCTGTTGTAGTTGTTTTCCCTACTCCACCTTTTCCGGATGTTATAACTATAACCTCTCCCATATTTTCTCCTCCTCATAAAATTAAAGCCACTTTCTAAAAGAAAGTTTTTTGATTCAATAAAAATGCACAATTTTAAACATAATTATTATATACGGAAATGCCCAAAAGGTCAATGTTTAAAGAAAATTTTTTAAGAAAATAGCATTTTTCTATCTTTCATTCTTAATTTAGATATATATGTTTTATTAATAATTAATTTTTTTGCAACAAAGAAAGCACTTTTTTCAAGTGCTTTCTTCGTTAAAATTATCTCATTTCTTAGAATTTAATCTATACTCCTAGTGTATATGGGTCATCTAATGTTCCGCTTCCACCTGTTATTTTAATTCCAGATTTCAAAGTAAATACCGGACGAATACCATGTGTACCTCCTGCCCCTACACCACTAGTACCGGTCCAACTATAACTATACACATTACAATACGTTAAATTACCATTAGAATCAATATAGCGTATGTTCACAGAAGCACTCATTGGCTGAGTAGAAGCAGATGTATATCCGTATTCAGCATAACGAGAGGCTACCCAATAAGTTGCGTTAATATCTCTTATACCTAATGCACTCAATTGATTATAGTCTGTAACGTAATTATCATCCTTTCCTGGAAACGAAGCGTAACCCCAAGTTAGAGTTTCTGCTTCGTAATAGCTTGGATTGTCTGGTACACTTCCCACACATCTTACGCTTTCTGCATATGTAGGATTCAAAAATGCATTAGTGCTTGAATTTATTTCACTTATCCAATTACTATATTGACTTTGCACCTGCGTATTTAAATAAGTGCTCTTTGTTCCTACTGTTTCCATTGTAATAATTTGAACTCCATATCCAGAAGAGGAATCATATAACACTGCACATTTTCTTGTTTCTCCTGTTCCATCTAAATAATACACAAATTCTCCGCTTTTTATATCTTCTACTACTGTTGGTCTTGATTCTCCTCCTGGCTCTTGTGGATTTTCAACATCCTATGAATCAGTCTTGATATATAAAGCTACACGCGTAGAATACATACTATTACTTGCGTATGGATAGTTGCCATTACGAGAAGATGCGCAATACCTGTAACCCCTATCACTAGCACTACCGTCCACGACAAACTCTAGTATTACTATCAAATGCTTCTTGAGTCCATTCCCAATAATTTCCTGCCAAGTCGTATATATTATTTGCTTTCCAATCATCATTGCTTCCTGAATTCTTTGGATTTGCTGGGTCAGGTGCCCTAGTAGTAATCTGCACGTAATCGCTATAATTTCCCCATGTACTTGAATCTGAATATACTTCAGTATTAGTTCTAGCACCAGTATCTACTAACCAGTCCAATACCTCATCCCACTGATTTCCATATATCATATAACTTTGTGCATATTTATCAGTCCCAGATATAACTTTATTACATGCATCCTTTAATGCATACCAATTGCTTGTTCCTGTTGTGTAAGCCGTTAATACCGGCTGATTTTTTTGAACTGTTGGTTTGCTTGCTGTACCTGTCAATTCATATCTTCCAATATAAAAACCATCATACGATTTAATACTGTTAAATACTGCTAAATACTCGTCAACCATATCTTGCGCAAAATTTTTCAATATTTGTGCACTTGCTCCGGAGTATCCTAATTCACTTATTAATAAATCTATTCCTCTACTACTAGCAGTACTAGCATCTCCATAAGTTGCATTCGATAATATTTCTGGCTCTCTATATGATGTATTACCTGGTGCTACACCTACATAAGAATTAGCTGCTCTTAACTTACTATATATATTTGTTGTAGTTGCTGCTTCTCTTAATGCACTTTGTGATAGAGTTACGCTAACTGCTGTCTCTGGTGTAGTTGTACTATACATCTCTGCCAAATCAGTATCACTTACAGGAATCCACACAAACTCATTTGTTCCATCTGTTATTACTACTCCATCATCTATTTCTGTTGCAGAATCGCTTGTAATTCCAAATCCTCCTGGTATCCAAATCTTGTCTCCACTTGCATCTTCTATTTGTGTTGTTTCAGGAAATTTATATACTTCTTCATCTTGTGCTGGCTTTGCGTCTTCTACTGAATCAGGTACTGATCCTTTTGTTAATCCTTGATAAATTTTGCCTGCGTTTTTATTATCAGCTTCATAGGCTTCCTTAACTTTTAGAGCAGTAACTAATTGATTCTTTCTAATTGCATTAGATGTAAAAAATAATGCTAGCAATACAAGCAACATGCTTAGAATAACTATTGTTACATACACTGCCATTGAACCTCGTGCACTTTTTAATCTATCTATCATTGGCATATTGGATTCCTCCTTAGTTTTTCATATTTATATCATAATTCAACTTTAATTTATTGTCAATTCTTTATTTTTATTTTTTGATTTTTTTGTTTTTTTATGCATCAAATTTGCCTAAAACCATTGATTACTTTGAAAAAAAAATATATAATATTAAAGTAAATTTGATTTAAAAGGATAGTGTTAACATGAAGATAAATGAAAAAACAAAAGATATTATCGAATGGATTGTTTGCATACTTATTGCATTAATTTTAGCACTGTTAATTAGATATTATATAGGGACACCTACTATTGTTCAAATGCGTTCAATGTATCCAACTCTTGAGCCTGGTCAACGTTTGATTTTAAATAGAATGACAAGAACTTTTAATGAAATGCCTGAAAGAGGAGATATCATAACATTTGAAGCACCATCCACAAAACACGTATCTGCTGATGAATATGATAGCAATAATGTTATTGCCAGATATGAAAATGAACCAACTGGCTGGTTTGGCAAGTTTGTATATTATTTCTTAGAAATTGGTAAAGAGAGCTATATTAAAAGAGTTATAGGATTGCCTGGTGACCATGTTCAAATTAAAGATGGAAAGGTTTATATAAATGGTAGTGAATTAGATGAACCATATTTGCAAGATAATGTTACAACTGAAATGATATATGGTGGCGTATACTCTGATTTAATAGTACCTGAAAATTGTGTGTTTGCAATGGGAGATAATAGGGATGGCTCTACAGATTGTAGAGAATTTGGTTGTATTCCATTGGAAAAAATTGAAGGAAAAGTTTGGATTAGATTTTGGCCATTTAATTTATTTGGTAAAGTTGATTAATTCATTAAAATTAAATTGAGCAAGTAAATTAATTATTAAGAAATTTAAATAACAATTATTATATTAGGAGAATAGATTTGGATTTCGTTAATATTATAGGGAATGAAAATATAAAAGAATTACTAAAAAATTCAATTAAAACAAATAATTTAGTGCATAGTTACATGTTTGTTGGTCCTGATGGTATTGGAAAAAAACTATTTGCAGACGTTTTTTCTAAAATGATATTATGTGAAAATCAAGATGACTTATGTAACAATTGTAGTTCATGCATACGTTTTAATAGCAATAATCATCCAGATTTTATGGTAGTTGATTCTGAAGATGGTAAATCTATAAAGATTGGACAAATAAGATTATTGCAAGAGAAAATAGCTGAGAAGCCAATAATCTCTAATAAGAAAGTATATATAATCAATAATGCTGATCTTATGACTGTTGAAGCGCAGAATTGTTTGCTTAAAACATTGGAAGAACCACCAGAATATGCTATATTAATTTTAGTTTTATCAAATGAAAGTAAATTACTAAACACAATAAAATCAAGATGTACTAAAATAGCATTTAGTAAATTAACAAATGCAGACCTACTTAAATATGTAAATTCTCATAATATAAATGTTAATTCTAATTTATTATATACGTGCGAAGGTAGTATTGCAAAATTATTAAGTTTAAATGACAACTTACCATTATATAATTCTCTAGATTTAATAATAGATTCCTTGAATAATAATGATATTGTAGATGTTTGGAATGGAGCTGAAGTTTTATATAAATCTAAAGATAACATATTAAATCTTCTTGATTATTTTAACATTAACTTTATGAATAAATTACGAGATACAAATGATAATAGATATATTGATGCAATTAAAATTGTAGAAAAAACTAAAAATAGATTATCTGCTAATGCAAATTATGATATGTGTATTGATAATCTGTTATTACAAATATGGGAGGAATTTCATGAAAGTCATAATAGGGGTTAGATTTAAAAAACCTGGTAAAATATATTTCTTCGATCCTGGTACTATTCATATTAATGTTAGGACAAAAGTAATTGTTGAAACTGCACTAGGAGAAGAATTAGGAGAAGTAGTTGTAAAAAAGAAGCTTTTACCTGACACAAAACTAAATACTCCTTTAAAGAAAATTATCCGTATTGCAAATTACAAGGATATTAAACATTATGAGGATAATAAGAAAAAGGAAAAGGAAGCCTTTAAGATTTGTGAAGACAAAATTAAAAAATTAAAATTAAATATGCACCTTACTGAAGTTCAATATAGTTTTGATAATAGCAAACTGCTATTTTGTTTCACCGCTGATGGAAGAATAGATTTTAGAGAGTTGGTAAAAGAGCTTGCTGCTATCTTTAAAACAAGAATTGAGCTAAGACAAATTGGTGTAAGAGATGAAGTAAGGCGAATTGGTGGAAATGGTATATGTGGAAGAGAGCTTTGTTGTTGTTCCTTCTTAAATAACTTTGAGACTGTTTCAATAAAAATGGCAAAAGAGCAAAATATGTCTTTAAATCCTTCTAAAATCTCTGGTAATTGTGGTAGGCTTATGTGTTGCTTGAAATATGAGCAAAATGTTTATGAAGATAAATTAAAAAAGCTACCTAAAATTGGTTCAATTGTAGAAACAGCAGATGGAGAAGGTATAGTAGATTCTATAGAGACTCTAAGAGAAATAGTAAAAGTTAAATTAAAAGATGATAATGATGAAACATATTACAAAAAATATGATGCTAAAGATTTAAAAGTAATAAAGAATGTTGATTCTGAAGTTATAGGCGAAGAAGAAAAAGAGAACATGGCAGAACTTCAAAAGCTTGAAGATTTGGAGAAACAAGATCAAGAAACTGAAAATAATGAAGATATATTTTAAGGAGGTGAAACTTTATGGTATATAGAATAAGTGAAAAATGTATTAGTTGCGGAGCTTGTGCAGGTGCTTGCCCAATGCAATGCATATCTCAAGGTGATGAAAGATATGTTATAGATGAATCAGTATGCATAGGATGTGGAACATGTGCTAATGTATGCCCAATGTCTGCTCCAGAGCCACAAGAATAATTATGTTATTTGACAGATATTATGTTTGAACAATTCGTGACATAACATGAATAATTATATATCATTTTACATATTATAGAATGTATAAAAATATACATTCTATTTAATTTCTTAATTTTTTCTTAATTTTTTATTAGTTAGGTATTGCATTATGCTTGAATTTACTGTATAATAGATGTATATTATGTCGAAATAAGGAGGATGTATTATGGAAGAGAAGAAATCTAATGGATTTGCTGTAGCATCTTTAGTATTAGGTATATTATCAATCCTTTCTAGCTTTACAATCGTATTTGTTGGACTTGGATGGTTAGGTTTAATCTTCGGTATCGTTGGTATCGTAATGGGTGTTATGGCTAAAAAAAGAAATCCATCAGGAATGGCAACAGCAGGATTAGTTCTATCTATAATTGGTACTGTATTATGTGGTATCACATTTATAGCATGTGTAGCTTGTATAGGTGCTGTTGGAACAGCTGGCGGATTAGCTTCATCATTATATTAATATAATATTTTGAGTTTAAATCTTACTAATTAGGATTTTAGATTTTGTTGTAATACATATCTTATACATATATATTCTAATTAGTTCAACTAAAAAAGGTAAACAATATCGGTTGTTTACCTAATTTTTTAATTAAAAACATAATTGGGGGATTAAAATGTTACCTTATATCAATATATTTGGATTTGACCTTCCAACATATGGTCTTATCATTTTTATTGGAATTGTAATAGGAACTATCATTGCAGTTTTTCACTTTTCCAAATTTAATAACATAAAAAAAGAAGATGTGTTATACGCCATATTATACGGAGTTATAGGACTAGGTATTGGTGCGAAACTATTGTACATATTAACAAATATACCTTTTTTAATAGAGAATTATAATAATTTAGATTTATGGGAAACTTTAGTTCAAATGTTTAAAGGTGGTTTTGTATTCTATGGAGGACTTTTAGGTGGAATTTTAGGTGTATTTATATATTCTAAGCAATTTAAAATACCATTTAAGTCATTGATTTTAACTTTAGTACCAATTATTCCACTTGTACATGCTATAGGAAGAATTGGATGCTTATGTGCAGGATGTTGTTATGGAATGGAGTATGATGGCTTTGGAGCTATAGTATTTCATAATTCCTTCTTAGCACCAAATAATGTACCATTGTTCCCTATGCAAATTGTTGAAGCAATATGTAATTTAATTATTTTTGTATTATTACTTGCAACATATAAAAAATTTCTTGGAACTTACAAGACCTTGGGATTATACTTAATCTCATATGGAATTGTTAGATTTATCTTAGAATTCTTTAGAGGAGATTTAATACGTGGTATTTATTTTAGTTTATCTACTTCGCAATGGATTAGTATAGTATTATTTATTGTTGGTATTGGCATATTTATTTATGAACATAGAAAAAAAGTTGGACAAGAGTAAAAACTTTTGTCCGACTTTCTATTATCTATTCTGTTTTATTGCTCATTTCCTCTAAATCTAATAGAGCTTGCCATCTTCTGTCTACTTCTTTTTGGAATTCTTCTATCATCCATTCATTTCCTGGTTTAAACATATGTTTAAAACGTTTTTGTGGTTTTAAGAATTCTTCTATAGGAAGCTTTTTAACTGGCTTATATGTTATTTTATATTTTCCATTTTCTACTTCATATAATGGCCAATAGCAGGTTTCTATTGCTAATTTATTTATTGTCATTAAATCCTCTGTTGGATAACCCCATCCTCTTGGGCAAGGTGATAATACATTTAAAAATGTTGGTCCTTCTGTGTATATTGCTTTTTCTGCTTTCTCATATAAATCTTTAAAATTCATATATGCAGCTGTTTGTGCAACATATGGTAAGTGATGTGCTTCCATAATTTCTGTTAAGTCTTTTCTTGATTGCATTTTTCCAGGGATAACTGTTCCTGCTGGGCTTGTTGTTGTATCTGCAAATCTTGGTGTTGCAGAAGAACGTTGTATACCTGTATTCATGTATGCTCCGTTATCATAGCATACATATGTCATGTCATGCCTTCTTTCCATTGCACCAGACAAACTTTGGATACCTATATCATAAGTTCCTCCATCTCCTCCAAATGCAATAAATTTTGTATGCTCATCTTGTGGTAGTTTCCCTTGATTTTTCATTGATTTATATGCTGCTTCTGCTCCAGATAAGGTAGCAGCGGCACACTCAAAAGCAGTATGAATATATGAATCTGTCCATGATGTATATGGATATATAAAACTTGAAACCTCCATGCAGCCTGTTGCATTAGCTATTACTGCATGATCTTCTGGTTTTAATGCTCTTAATATCATTCTTGCTACAGGTGGCGCTCCACAACCTGCGCACATTCTGTGTCCTGAAGTAAATCTTGATGGCCTTTCTGCCACTATTTCTTTCATATTATATGCCATTTTATCTTACTCCTTTCTTAATCCAACATATCTGAATGGATTCTCTATTTTATTCTTTTTACTATCTTCAACTAAATCATTAAATACTGATTCTATTTCTTTAGTTGTTGTATCTCTTCCACCAATTCCATAGATGTAGCTTGATGTAGGTACATTATTGTTATTTAAGTACATTGCTGAGGTTACATCTGTGTATAAAGCTCCGCCTGCTCCATTTAGTGAATCAGCCTTATCCAATACAGCAACAGCTTTTAGATGAGATAATGCTTTTCCTATTTCTTCAACTGGGAATGGTCTAAATACACGAACTTTTAAAAGTCCAGCTTTAATTCCTTTTTCTCTTAAAGCATCAACAACTTCTTTTGTTGTTCCTGCAGTAGAGTTCATACAAACTATTGCGATTTCTGCATCCTCTAATCTATACTCTTCAATTAATCCATATTTTCTTCCTGTCATTTTTTCAAAATCTTTTGCAACCTCTAAAATTACTTGTTCTGCATTTCTCATAGCCTCTGCTTGTTGATATTTATGTTCAAATAAAAATGCTTGCAAATCCATTGGTCCCATTGCAATAGGTTCTTTTTTATTTAATAAATAATGTTTTGGATGATATTCTCCTACGAATTCTTTTACTTTTTCATCTTCCAAAAGTTCTATGTTTTCTATAGAATGTGATGTAATAAATCCATCTTGGCAAACCATCAGAGGAAGTAATACCTTCTCATTTTCAGCTATTCTATGAGCCATAAGTAAATTGTCATATGCTTCTTGGTTTGTTTCTGAAAAAAGCATAATCCAACCTGCATCTCTCACTCCCATAGCATCTGAATGATCATTATGAATATTTAGTGGTCCTGATACTGCTCTATTAACTAAAGACATAACTATAGGAAGTCTCATTCCTGAAGCTATATATACCATTTCCCACATAAGTGATAATCCATTTGCAGATGTAGCTGTCATAGCTCTTGCACCTGCTGCCTCTGCTCCAATGCATGCACTCATAGCGCTATGCTCACTTTCAACTGCAACAAATTCTGTATCTACCATCCCATTATCCACAAAAGTAGAAAAATATTGTGGAATTTCTGTTGATGGTGTTATAGGGAATGCTGCAACAACATCAGGATTAATCTGCTTCATAGCAGTAGCTGCTGCTTCATTTCCACTTAAACGTTCTCTTATACCCATTATATCCTCTCCTTTTTATCTATATTTTAACAACGCAAGACGCCGTTTATTTTTACTCTTCTCCCTCAACTTTCATCTCTATAGCCTTCACAGGACACACCTTAGCACACACTCCGCATCCTTTGCAATAATCATAATTAAAATCTGTTCTCTTTTGATCTTTTCCTACTGGAATAGCATCTTCTGGGCAAACTGGAAAACATAAGCCACATTGTATACATTTTTCTGGTATATATATAGGTTTAACACTTCTCCAATCTCCTGTTTTAAATTCTTTCGAATTACCAGCTTCATATATATTTCCCGCTATAGTCATTTTATTTGCTGGCGTATTTTTATCTATATTAGTCATTATTTTCTCTCCTTTCCTTATCACTAATCTTCTTCGTTACTTCAAGGCCTGTCCCAAAAACGAACAACTATGTGGTTTTGGGGACTGTCCCCAAAAGCGACATTAAGCAATCTCTTTTACCTCATTTAGTGCCATTTCTAATGCCTTCATGTTTCCTTCAATAACTTCTGGTTTTTTAGCAAATTTATGTTTAAAAGATCCTTTCATATCTTCTAAGAAATCTTTTTCATCCATTATTTTGCTGACTTTAACAATTGCTGCAAGCATTGGAGTATTTGGGAAATAGCTTCCTAAGGTCTCCATTGATACTTTTCTTGCATCAATAGTGTATATCTTTCCTTTATATCCTTTTAATTCTTCTTTTAAACGATCACCGCTTTTGGTGGTATTTATCACTATGGCTCCATCTTCTTTTAGACCTGCTGTAACATCAACGCTTTCAAGTAAAGTGTCATCAACTACAACGACATAATCTGGTTCATAAATATTGCTATGTATTCTAATAGGTGTATCACTTATTCTGTTATATGCGGTGATTGGTGCTCCCATTCTCTCTGGACCATATTCAGGAAATCCTTGTATGTATTTCCCTGTATTAAAAGCCGCATCTGCTAGTAATAGAGATGCTGTTTTTGCACCTTGTCCACCTCTTCCATGCCACCTAATTTCTATCATGTTACTCATTAATGCAAACCTCCTTTTTTTCTAATTAGTTTAACATGTACAGTATATAACTTTCATTTGTTTTAGTCAAGATTAATGTATAAAATAGGCCAAATAGTTTATTTAGTGAAACAAGGAGGACACACAATTTGCTTCAAATTTGGAACAAATTGTGTGTCCCCTTGTTTCACTATTTTTTAGCAGGTATTCTTATTACTACTTCTGTTCCTTTTCCTACTTTACTTTTTATATCTATACTACCCTTATTTTTATCTAAAATCTCCTTTGCTATAGATAATCCTAATCCAGTTCCCCCTAATTCTCTGCTACGTGCTTTATCTACTCTATAAAATCTTTCAA
Organism: uncultured Clostridia bacterium; assembly: GCA_944392505.1. Lineage (GTDB taxonomy): Bacteria > Bacillota > Clostridia > TANB77 > CAG-508 > CALXVA01. Next base: position 26,076 of record CALXWU010000015.1, read on the forward strand.
AAATTCTTGTCAAATCACCCTCTGGAATTCCTATTCCATTATCTATAACTTTTATATATGCATCATTATACACAAATCCAACATATACTTTTATTGTTCCATTATCCGGTGTGTATTTTATTGCATTTGATAATATGTTTAACACTACTCTTTCTATTCCATATTTATCTGCCACAATAGGTGGTACACTTGCTGTTACAAAACATTCTACATTGTGTCCTTTTTTCTCTATTTCAAACTTTAATTTTTCTAAGCATCTTTTTACTAAATCTCCTAAATCGAAACTAGTAACATCTGTTTCCACCTTTTTATTATCATATCTTGATAGGGTTAATAAGTCAGTCACTAATCTAGCCATGCGCCTTGCTTCTGTAGAAATAACACTCAAGAATTTACTTCTTGTTTCATCATCATATTCGCCTTCTATTAATGTATCTGCATATCCCATAATTGAAGTAATTGGTGTTTTTAATTCATGTGACACATCTGCTACAAATTCTTTTCTCATATTATCAAGCTTTACATGTTCTGTAATGTCTTGTATAACTGTAATCACTCCTGCTGGCATATCGTTTTCATCTTGAAATGGTGCAAATAACATATTAACATATTTATTCTCTATGTTTTTTCTTTGCTCAGATGATGTCCAATTTTCTAGATATACTATTTTTTCAATGTTTATATCCATATTTAATTTTTTAAATATTTTTTCAAAAGTATTATCTTTATCACTTAATCCTAATAAACTTTTAGCAGCTGGATTAATATGGATGATTTTCCCTTCCATATCAAATGCAATTATTCCATCTGTCATATGCAATAGGATAGTCTCTATTTGCTTTTTTTGCCTGTTAACTTCACTTAATTTTTGGTTTAATTCATTTGTTACTATGCTGAAAGCATTCTCTATGTCTCCAACTGCCCCAATATTTTGAATATTCTCATTTATTTTAACGTTTTCTCCTGATGCGATTTTCTCTGCACTTTTTATTAGTTTCTTCATCGGAGAAACTACAGCTTTTAATACAAAATAGCCTATTAGAATTGAAATTATTGTATATATTACTATAGATATAATTATTATCAACTTTGTTTGAGAAATTTGTTCATTTATATTTTCTATTAATTTTACATTAGACTGGTCTATATTTTCTATTTGATTAAGCATGAAAATATAGCATGTTCCTAATCCAAGTATCAGTATAATTCCTATAACAAAAAATATAATTACTATTTTTAAGTTTACATTTTTCTTCATTTTTATTAGCAATCCTTTCTTTAGGAACAATTATTTTTCAATCGTATATGAAAATAGTTAGCAACTATTAATTGCTAACTATTTTTCTCCCTTTCTTTTGATGATAAATAATATCCTACTCCTCTTTTAGTAATTAATAATTTAGGACTTGACGTGTCTAATTCAATTTTTTCTCTTATTCTTCTTATCGTAACATCAACTGTTCTAATATCTCCATAATATTCATATCCCCATACTTTTTCAAGCAGTGCTTCCCTTGTAACTACTTGCCCAGGCTGATTTGCTAAATATTTTAATACTTCAAACTCTCTTAAAGTAAGTTCAATTGGTTTATTTCTTACTTTTACTTCGAATTTATCAAGATTAATAAACAATTCACCTATTGTAATGGTTTTATCATGGCTAGAATCTACTTCATTGTTATCCTCATTATTTGAATCTGTATTAGAGTTATTAAGTTCAGCTTTCCTCAAATTTGCTTTTACTCTGGCCACTAATTCTCTCACACTAAAAGGCTTTGTTATATA
>CALXWU010000016.1 GCA_944392505.1 uncultured Clostridia bacterium
AGGTGACAGGGATCGAACCTGCGGCCTCATGGTCCCAAACCACGCGCTCTACCAACTGAGCCACACCTCGATTTATTCGACGCTATATATAATAACATATTTTTTTGTGTTTTGCAAGTTTTTTTCCTATTTTCTATTGAATTTTTTTGAGTTTACAAGTATAATATTATATAGTTTTGCAACTGTAGCTTAGTTGGATAGAGCGTTCGGCTACGAACCGGAAGGTCGGGGGTTCGAATCCCTCCAGTTGCACCATAAATTGATCGACCTTATAAGGTCGATTTTTTTGTGCCAAGCCTCTTGACATCTGCGAACAAGTGTTTTATAATCTCCTTAAATTTATAAAAGGAAGGAGCGAAGTAAAATGAAAACCTTAAAAGAATGGTGTGTAGAAAATAATGAAATTACACTACTAGAATTATATGAGAACGGAGGTAATAAGTACAAAAGTGATGAAATAGGATTTTCATCACCAAGAATAGTGAACTTTAAGTGTAAAAAATGTGGAATGCAGTGGAAACAATCTTTAAATAAAATGAACGCTAAGAAAAATAAAGCTTGTCCATACTGTTTACATCATAGGGCAAGCTATATGTATAATTTTGAAAAAGAATATCCAGAATTAGCTAAAGAATGGAATTATGAAAGAAATAAAAAGAAACCTTATGAATATCTTCCAAGAAGTGAAGAAAAAGTATGGTGGAGGTGCAAAGAAGGACATGTTTGGCAAAGAAGAATTAAAGATCTTGTTAATGCAATGAAAAGAAGTGTTAACCTACACGAAACCTTTTGCCCTATTTGTAATAACGAAAAAGTATCAGGCAAATATAATTTAGTAACAGAATTTCCAGACGTAGCAAGAGAATGGAATTATGTTAAGAACGGCTCACTTGTTCCGTTAAATGTAAGTCCTAAATCCTCCAAAAAGGTTTGGTGGACATGTAAATATAATCATGCACATGTATGGGCTGATAAAATAGGTAACAGAACGGCCTTAAATAGAGGATGCCCAATATGCTCTAGAAAATTTACTATATCTTTTCCTTCCCGTGCGATATATTTTTATTTAAAAAAAGCTTTTGATGATTGTGAAATGGAATATAGAGTATTAAATAAATATACAACAGATATTTGCCTGCCATATTATAAAATTATAATAGAATATGATGGGTGGTATTATCATTCAAGTGATTCTGCCAAGAAGAGAGAAAGTGAAAAAGACAAATTGTTGAAAGAAAATGGTTATGAGGTTATTAGAATTAAGGATAGAAAAGAAAAAACAGACGAGATTAAATTTAAAAACAATGTTTTAGAATATCATTTATTAGAGTCAAAAGAAAATTTAAATGAATTAATTAAAAAACTAATATCTATTATAGAAGAAAAAACGAACATGTTAATAAATAAGGATGTAGATATAAAAAGAGACTTTCAGAAAATAGAAGATTTATTTTACCATGTTAGAAAATCCAATTCTCTTGCAGTAAAACATCCGGAGTTAGCAATGGAGTGGAGTAAGAATAATGATACGACTCCAGATAATATTAGTAGCGGTACAGGAGAAAAAGTAAAATGGATTTGCCCCAATTGTGGTGAAGAATATTAGCAACCATTCATAATAGAATAAAAATGAATTCTAATTGTCCTTACTGTTCAAATAAAAAAGTGAAATCAAATAAAGAAAATTCTCTATTTTTCCTCTTTCCAGAAATTGCGAAGGAATGGGATTATGAAAAAAATGGAGATTTAAAGCCGACAGATGTTACAAAAGGATCAGATAAAAAAGTATGGTGGAAATGTAAAAAAGGTCATTCTTGGCAAAGTAGTCCTAATATAATAAGAAAAAACAGACAAAAAGAAAAATGTCCTTATTGTAGAAATAAAAAATTGTGTAAAGAAAATTCTTTAGAAGCAGTTAATAAAAAGCTTAGCAAAGAATGGAACTATGATAAAAATATAAATTTAACTCCAAAAGAAGTTTTATTTAATTCCACTAGAAAAGTGTGGTGGAAGTGTAAAAAAGGGCATTCTTGGGAAACTTCTGTATATAATAGAACTAAAGGCACAAACTGTCCAATTTGCTGGCAAGAACGACGTTCTAAAGGGCGGCAAATCTCTATAAGGTAAGAAGAGAGTAACAAATTGTTACTCTCCTTGCAATATATTATTCTACATCTGCTTTCCATAAGCCATGTTTGTTACAGTAAGCATAGAGTGTGGCACCTTTTAAATATGGAAATCTACATTCTGCCTCTTGTTCTGGATATAGTTTTACTGTATATTCTTTATTTTCTTTAACTAAAGAAATCCATTCTATATAATGTTCCTTTTCCATTACATGATTTACTCTTACTAGTATCTCATCATTCATTATTTCATAAGTAGGAACATGTTTCTCTACTGCTGCATCTACAGAATTTGGAACTAGTTCTTGCATTGCTTCATTGCAGCATGATATTCCACAGCCCTCACAATTACAAGCTTTAAGCACTTTTACAATTGCTCCACAATGATTACATCTCTTAATAATTAATTCATTTTCCATTCTTATTACCCCCTATTTTTTATTCCAATAAATTATATATCCTTTTTTGTATTTTGTACAGATTAATTTACTATACAGTAACATTATCTTTTATATCAGAATATTTCGCATCTCCTATTCCCTTAACATTTTGTAGTTCTTCTATACTTTTAAAATTTCCATTTTCCTCTCTATATTCAATTATTCGTTTCGCTAGAGATGGACCTATTCCAGGCAAACTATCAAGTTCGTTTAGATTTGCAGTATTTATATTCACTTTATTCTCCTTTCCTTCAGTTTGAACTGAACTATTATTTCCTTCGATAATTACATTATTCCCACTTGACCTTGTAATATACTCTGATATTTTTTCATTCTTATTTGGTATATATATTTTTTGCCCATCTTGAAGTTCATAAGCCAAATTAATTTGTGACAAATCTGCTTCTTTTGTGGCACCGCCCGCCTCTTTTATAGCATCAACTATTCTACTACCTTTTTCCAAATATACTATTCCCTCTTTTTTGACTTCTCCTATTATATGTATTGCTATTTTTTCTCCTTCCACTTCCTCCTCTATTGTCAGGTTTTCTATTGTATTACTTTCCACATCATTTCCAGCTACTGTTAAACTTTCTAATGATATTTCATCGTTTGAGTTCGTATTAAGCATATATATTATGAGTAAAATTAAAATTATACTAATAAGAATAATTGATAATATTATTTTTTTGCTATTTTCTATATTCATTTTTAATCACTCTCCTTTATAAATTCTAAAGATAAAGCAAACAATCTGTAAATAGTAACTTTTCTTCTTTATTTTTTTAAATTCTTTGTGAAATATATTGAATTTTTACCAAATTTAATATATAGTAATATATATTTTCAACAAAGAGTTGTTTTTATACAGAAATGGGGGTTCAAATGAAACAACTTAGGTCAATAGTAATTTTTACTATTATTTTTATTATGTTTTTACTGCCAATAAATACCATATTGGCTGCAGATATAGATACTACTGATTATAATCCTGATAATATAACCACCAACTCACCTTCTGTTATATTGATGGACGCTAAAACTGGGAAAATATTATATTCTAAAAATGCTTTCGAGCAAAGATTTCCTGCAAGTACCACAAAACTCATGACTGCAATTTTAACATTAGAGAATTGTAAATTAGATGATGTTGCAACAGTAAGCCATAATTCTATTTTTTCTATTCCAGTTGGATATTCTCATGCTAGTTTGCAAGAAAATGAAGAGCTAACAATAGAGCAGCTTTTAAATGTATTGCTCATACCTTCTGCAAATGATGCAGCTATAGTTTTAGCAGAACATATTGCAGGATCAGTTGAGAATTTTGCTGAAATGATGAATAATAAGGCAACAGAGTTAGGGTGTCTTAATACTCATTTTATAAATCCAAATGGTGTTCATGCTGAAGATCACTATTCCACTGCTTATGATCTAGCTATTATTGGAAGATATGCAATGAAATTTGATGATATAATGAGAATTGCAAAAGTAAGTCAATATACACTTCCTAAAACCAATGAATATGACAGAGAAGACAGAATATTTAATACTACTAATGGATTAGTAAATAAAAATAGTGAATATTATTATCAATATGCAACAGGTTTGAAAACTGGATATACTGACAAATCAGGATATTGTATTGTTACCACAGCGGAAAAAGACGGTGTAGAACTTCTTGCAGTAGTGCTTGGTAGTGAATCTATTGAAGATAGATATAACGACTGTACTAAATTATTTGATTATGGTTTTGACAATTATTCATATCAATCACTTATTTCTGCACGTAAAGTAGTTGATACGATTGAAATAAACGGTGCTACACGCGAAACAAAATCCTTAAATGTCATTTCTAAAAGTGAAATTAGTGCTCTTGTAAAGAATGATGTAAATATTGATAATATAGAACCAACAATAGAAATTAATCAGAATTTATCTGCACCAATCTCTCAAGATGCAGTAGTTGGTAAAATTTCCTATGAGATAGATGGGGAAAACTATTCTACAGATTTAATTGCAGAAACCTCAGTAGAGGAATCAAAGCTTGAAACAATAATTTTTAGAGCCTTTCTTATATTTCTAATTTTATATTTATTGGTAATTATATTAAAGAAATTAAATAAACCTAAGAATAATAAAAAATCATATTTTTTATCTGAAAATAAAAGAACTAAAAAATCAAAGAAATCAAAAGCTAAAAAAGGTGGAAGATATAAATTTAATCAAATTCATGACTATTTATAATATTTTCACAGTAAGTTTTTAAAACTTACTGTGAAATTTTTAATCTACATTACATAGTCTCTTCCCATTATAATTGTAACTTGTGTATAATCCTCAGAACTTCCTGATGTAACATTATCCACTCCCAATATTTCTTGTATCTTTTCTAAAGCTTTTTCTGATATTTCTCCTCTGTCAATAATAGTAGTATTAGTAGTTGTGGTAGTGTTACCTGTTTGTGTAACTTCAAATCCTTCCAACTCAAGTCTAGTTACTAATTCACTTAATTTACTTGAACTTCCGCTTCCATTTAGAATTTCAACAGTAATTCCTTGACCAACATTTTCATCTATAACTTCATCATCTGGAATACCATTTCCATCCACTATATTTTCTGATGATATTTGATTTCCTTCATTACCTTCATCATTTTCGCCGTTTTCATCGTCTTCATCATCAGCACCTATTCCATAGAATAATTCATTTATCGTTTCTTGCACTTCATCTTCATTTACAAAATAAAACCATAGTCCATTTGTTGCTTGTCCTGAAATTCCAGGTAAAGTTGCTGTTTTTAAATTATCAATTTTAAAATCCAAAACATATGGTACATAGTCTTTTATTGCATTAAAATCTAAGTTTGTTTCTACATATTTTTCTACAATATCTAAGAAACTAAGTATAGTATTAAGATCCATATTTTCTATTGACTGCTCTATTAATGCTGTTAGAAATGCTCTTTGGGTTCTCATTCTACCAAGATCTTCCCCACCATATTCATATGGGTATGTAGTACCATCTGAGTTATGTCTAAAACGTACAACTTGCTCTGCCTTATCTCCATCTAATAATTGATAACCTGCTTTTAGGTCAATATATAGGTTTTGTCTTCTATCTGTGTAATGCATATCTATTGGAACATCAAAATATACTCCGCCAATTTCATCCACCAATACTTTTAATGCTTCTGTATCTACTTTTAAATAATATTGTACATTTATTCCAGTTATTTTTCTTACTGCTTCTAATGTGTTTTCTACACCAGTTTGATATGTTGCATTAATTTTATCCCACTCTGAAGCATAATTTATATTGTCTCCAATAAATGTATCTCTTGGAATGGATAATAAAGCTGCTTCCTGTGTTTTTGGATCATATGATGCCAGCATAATTGTATCTGTCAAGTTTTCACTCTGTCCTAGGATTAAACAATAGATCTTATCTAATCTCTGTAGTGTATTTTCATCATGTCCAAGACTTGTTTTTAATATTCCTTGAAGTCCTCCTCCATTTTGATGAACTCTAATTGCAAATACAACTGCTAAAATTATTAGCACTAAAAAAATTACTAGAAATACTCTTAAAGCAATATGTTTTTTCTTTTTCCCCTTCTTATTTACCTTTTCTTCTTTAGCTTCCTTCTTCAAGATCATTCACTCCCATTTTGATAATATGTCTTTAATTATACTAAATTTCATCACGAATATCAACATTTTATGTCATTTTTTTAAACAAAATGTTTCTTACAATTCACAGCGCATATATTTTAATAACGCCGAGTAGCACAATGTTTAAAAAAATATAAGAATTTGTACGAAAATCAGCTTGACCGACATATTCAAAATATTTTTTTAAACATTGTGCTACTCTGTAACGTAAGTAATGCATAAAATTTAAAAAATAATCTTTAACAACAAGTTATTATTATACATCATACTACCTACAAATGATTCATCTATAGCATTTGCTAGAGTTCCATTTAACATAGGCGAAATGAATGATATTAGCGCTAAAAGGAAATACACTATGATTAAACCTTCTATTAAGCCATAAATGATTCCACCTAATTTATCAAATTGTTTTATAACTGGTAGTTTTGCAATTAATGAAGTGATAAATCTCAAGAATATTAATAATATTCTTGCTATAATAAATAGTGCAATCCATGTTCCAGCTTTTACTATTGTTAAAGCCACATCTCTTGCTGTACTATCTACAATAGCCTCTTTTGCATCATCTGCTGCTTGATCTATTTTTTGTCCTATGTAATCTGTAATTGCTTCTGGCATATTTTCATCTTCGTTTTGTTCATCTTGTATAATCATATTTCTAATAGAGGATTCTAGATTTTCATCTATTTCAGTATTATTTATAATTAAATTAGAAACTGGAATAAATAATACAAATGCAATAATTAATGATAATACAAATGATACTATTTTTATTAATGAACCTGTTAAACCTCTTACATATCCTATTATTATACATAAAACTATTATCGCTAAAATAGCAATATCCACTATTATTGACATCTCCTCACCTCCCATTTCCTAAGTTATAAATATTTTAGTAATTTTTAGCTTATAAATTTACTATTTCCACTTTATCTTGATATACAATACCTGCAATTCCATTGCCTAATACAACATTTTGTACCTCTTGTAGAGAACTATATCTTTTAAGCAGCCATCCACTTGTGTTAAGAAACTCAATCTCTTGTCCTAAATTTACTGCTATTACATTATTATAGCTATACACAGCTTTTGCAGCACCTTCTACAGTATAAACTACATTTTTATCACTTGTGGTACTCTTCATCTCTATAACAGTATTTGTATTAAATAACCCTTCATTTTCTTCAATTGCTCTATATATAAAGCCATTTAAATTTATATTACTAAAATTAATATTCTTGCCTTTTTCATTAAGGCTCATTAAAACTGAATTACTATCATTTTGAATAGAGCTAATCTCACTATCATACATACATATTATTTGATTATTCTCATCATATTCTATATTAATAATCAATTTATTATTATCTGCTTTATATGTAAATATTACTGACTCTGATGGCTCTTCAATTGAAACCACCTTTACACTTGATTGAATTGTTGTTCCTTTTGTATTTACTTCAGCAAAGGCTAAATATTTATTATCATTTGATATTGTTGTGTCTATTACTGTTGTTGAAGCTAAATATCTTTTAAATAACTCATTACCCTTATTATCATATGTTACAATAACCGATTTGTATGATGTACCTGTTAAAATTACGCTTACATATCCATTATTGTTAACATTTATTTTTGATATATTTCCATCCAATTCTTTAGTCCATAAAATTTCAGAACCTGATATTAAATTTATTGTTGAACCCTTTTTCTCACTTATTGCTATATATTTATTATTTACACAATATTCTGGATTACTTATTCTCAAATCAATTTCATTTTCCAAATTCCCTGAAGAATTATATTGCATAAGTTTATTTTCTGCCAATATACAGATACGTTTATTATATGCAAATACATTTATATTTGAATCATAATCAAGAGGTATTGAATCAAGTTTTTCTTGCGTTATATTTTTTCTAAACAAATACTGATCTAAAAAATCTCTAACATCTCTACTTGAATTATATAAAACTGCTGTGATTCCTATTATTATAAGGAGAACTATAATTGATATAGCAATAATCATTTTCTTTTTATTAATATTTTTTTTAGGTTTTTTCGATTCGTTTTTTGACATACTTGAATAAATATTTTCTATATCCTTCAAAATTATTCCTCCTCCTTCGCTTGTACTATTTATATCAGTTTTTGCTATTTTTTTCAAGACTTTTCTAAATATTTATACAACCATGAATAATACTCTATTTCCTTACTATAAACCAAAGCTGTATAAGTCCCAACAAGCCAAATACAGGATAAGTTAAATTTACTAGTTTTGCAAAACTAAAATTTGATATAAATACCGCCGAAATACAAATTATTATTGCAAGTAGTTTATAACTTTTTTTAGTTTTAGTGCAATTGTTTAAAAATCCATATCCTGCAGATATCATAGTAGTATAAATTGCAGAAACAACTACAATACTATAAACAATACTATAGATGCTTCCAAATTTATTAGCAATATATACTAGTGGTATTTCTACATTTTCTAACCCTTCCATATTAAACATTATAAAATAAATTATAATTGATAAAGTGAAAAAGATTATCGTTGTAATAATGCTAATCTTTTTTTCATTTTTTTCTGCATAATTTTTTAGGCTTAGCAAAATAGGCACTAGTAATATCGTATTATAGCTTGCATATTCAATTGAACTTATCAGCCAATTTCCTGATACTTCCATATTAGCCATACTAGCCTTCGATATAGAGGAAATGATATTACACTTAATTCCTAAACCTATCACTATAATTATCAAAACTGGAATAATTATGGTATTAACTTTAGCTATTCCTTCTATATTTTTCATAAATGTTATGTAACAAATGATTAATATAATAATTGCCGTTAAAATATTTGGTATATTAAATTCTTGCTTAAAATATGCTCCGAATCCTGCTACCATAATGTAGAAAGATATTAAAAGGAATAAATTTATTATGAATTTTAAAATAATTTTTATGTTCTTTGAAATTGCACTTTTCTCTAATAATTCATTATACGAATTCACCTTTAATTCACTTGATTTTTTTAATATTATATAAATTGATATTCCAATCAGAAAACTTGAAATTAAAATTCCCAAAATTCCATTTTCTTGGTATATGTTAAAAAAACTATATATTTCTTGTCCTGAAGCAAAACCAGCTCCAATAATTGTGCCAATGATAACAAAAATTGCTTTTATACTATTTTTCAAAATAAAACCCCCTCATAATATTTATGAGAAGGTTTTTATTTTATTACTTCTTTCTTCTTCTAACCTGCCATACAACAATGCCTATAATAATGCTTAATGCTGGTATTGCAAATATAATTGATAATATAATTGTATTTTGCTGTTTAGTAACAGTATATGTAGAAACCTCTACATCTTTTCTGATTGTAATCATATTATCTCTCTCTGTTAAATATGCAATCGAATTCATCGCTAAATCTTCATTATTATAAAAGTCTAAGGCATAGCTAAAATATTCCTGGCTAATTGCAATTCTTAAATTTGTAATAAATATATTATTTGAATATACAATTAATTCTGATGTAGTATCCTCATCTATTGTTTTCTTCAATAACGCTCCAACCGTTGCATATGCTGAATCTTCGTCTGCAGCTGTTTTCGAGTTTGATTCTATTGTATAATCCGTTCTATAGAATGACTCTGAACTTGTAGTTGCAAGTGTTTCCACTTCTACTCCTAGCTCTTCTAGTTCTTCACTATCAGCTATATCTATTCTTCCTGTTGTCATAAAGCAAGCATTCATATTCATATTTGTTTCTTGAGTTACACTTGTATAAGGGCTTACAGTAACCACAATCGCTGATGGTGTTCCATAAAGCATTCTGTTACTATCTTGTTCCAGTAATACTCCTTCTGAGACACTTACTCCATATTCGTCAAGAACATCTTGGAAATTTGGCATTTCTTTCCCTGTTGAGTTTGGATCGGAGAATAGTATAATATTTCCGCCTCTTTCAATATATTCTATTATATCGTCTCTTTCCGCTTCAGTAATGTCTTCTGCTAATGTAGTTATCATCAATACAGAGCAATCTTCTGGAATTTTTCCTGCAGTTAATAAATCTAAATCGTTGAACTCATAAGCTTCATCTAATAGGTCCTGTATGAAATAATAAAAATAATCTGATGAATATTTATTATGACCTGATAGATTATATATTACTGGTTTTTCATCAGTAGTCACATCAATTATTGCATTGGTTAAAGCTTCTTCTGTTATATCTTTTTGTTGATATGTCGTGTAATCTATAGTGTATAAATCATAACTTGAAAGAACTTTAGACTTTTCGCCACATTTTACAATTATGGCATAGCTATCTGACGTTAATCCATATTCATCTGTCAAATCTGGTCTAGAAGTAACATCATCAATAACCTCTACCGTTATTTTGCTATTAATACTATTATATTTTTTAGCATAATCCTCTTGAGACTCTGACATATTTACTAAAATAATTTCTACATCTTGGTCTATACTTTCTGCTATATCTTTTGATTGTTCAGATAAACTATATATTTTATCTTCTGTAAAATCAAAATCTGTTAAATTAGCATTCTCTACGAAGATATTTAATCCAATACAAACTGCAACAATAATTAAAATTAACAAAACTGTTAAAGATGTTTGCCTTAACCATTTACCTGTGCCGATTCTAGTTTTCTCCTCTTTTTTTACAATTAACTCTTTATTTTCTTTTTGTTCAATCTCATTATTTTCTTTTTTCACCAATTTCACCTCTTCTCTACTTTACCATTTTTCTTCTTTTTATTAATATTATTGTAATTAAAATACACATTACAGTAATTGAAAGTAAGCTTACTAAATCTGCTATTGATATTAAACCGCTTGGGAATTTAATAAATTTATCTATTAGATCAATACTTGAGAAAATTGTACTTATATCTACTAAAAACCATGGTGCAACCAATACAACAATAGTAATTATTGCTGCAATTATTTGATTTTCTGTAATGCTAGAAGCAAGCATTCCTATAGAAATAGCTGCCATTGCTACTAATAGAAAGCCTAACATAGTTACAATTAAAGTTAGTATATTTACATTTCCAAAAAAGCTAATTATAACTGGATAAACTATTGAAAATATTAAAGTAATTAAAATTACTGCAACTGCTGCGAAAAATTTTCCAAGTACAATTGAAGTCACGCTTCTAGGTGATGTAAGTAATAATTGCTCTGTACCACTTTTTCTTTCTTCTGCAAACATTCTCATTGTTAGTAACGGAATCATTATTAATAATCCATATCTAGCTGTTGCATAGTATAAATCTCCCATAAATACTGAACCATAGGTAATTGTTGTTAAGTAGAAAAAAATACTATACATAAGCATAAATATGCCTATAGCTACATATCCTATTGGAGAAAGAAAGTAACTTTTAAATTCTTTTTTAAATACAGTCCACATTATTTTTTCTCCTCCTTTTTCTTGTTATCTTGCTTTATTTCTTTTTTCCCTTCTGTTCCATCATTTTTAGCATTTTTTGTTGTATCAATCAATTTAATAAATGCATCTTCTAGTGTTGTTTCTGTTTTCTTTAATTCAAAAATAACAATTTCTTCTTTTGGTAAAATTTCAAATAATTTTTTTCTTAAATCTACCTTTGCAGAAGTTGTTATAATATATTGTTTTGTTCCATCTTCATTGTCTTTTACAAGTTCTATAGCATCTATTTCTTTGATTTTTTCTTTTAATTTAGTCATATTGTTTTTAGAATCTTCTACAGTTAATGAAATACTATTCTTCTCTAATGCGGATTTTTCTAGATTCTCAGGGGTGTCTATTGCAATTATTTTTCCTTTATTTATTATAATTACTCTTTCACATATTTGGCTTACTTCTGATAATATGTGTGAACTTAAAATAACTGTATGTTTTTTACCTAATTCTTTTATCAAACTTCTTATTTCTGTAATTTGTTTTGGGTCTAATCCAACTGTTGGTTCATCAAGTATAATTACATCAGGATTACCCACTAAAGCTCCGGCCATACTTACTCTTTGTTTATATCCTCTTGATAGATTTCTTATTAGCTTATTCTTAACCTCTTCTAGTCCAGTCTCTTTTATTACCTTTTCTACTTGCTCTTTTCTTTCGTTCCTTTTAACTAATTTTAGTTCTGCCATATATGTTATGAACTCTTTTGCTGTTAATTCATAATATAAAGGAACATTTTCAGGCATATATCCTATGTCCTTTTTTGCCATACGTGGTCTTTTGGAGATATCATTTCCATTAATTATAATTTGACCACTTGTTGGCTCAATAAACCCTGTAATCATGTTCATTGTTGTGCTCTTTCCCGCACCATTTGGACCTAAAAACCCTACCACTTCACCATCTTTAACATCAAAACTAATGTTATCAACAGCAATGGTAGATCCATACTTTTTTGTGACATTTCTTACTTCTATCACTGTTTTTTCCTCCAATCTCTGATTTCCGTATGTTTTACGCTCATATATTAGCATTATTTTTTTGCTTATTCAATATGTTTCACATAAAATTCACAATGTAGTTGCTAAAATATTACAATTTAAAGTTTTTATGGGCTGGAAAACATAAAAAAACATTTCGAATATGTCAGTCAAGCTGATTTTCGTACAAATTCTAAATAAATTTTTAGCACTCATAATACGATTGATTGCGAATATAATTAAACAGAATTGTTAACTAATCTGGAGGTATTATGGAATTGCTATATCCTTTTCTCATTTCTTTTATAATGGTTTTTATTGCAGAACTTGGTGACAAAACACAATTGCTTGTTCTCTCCTTTTCAGGAGGAGTAAAAACACGAAATATACTTTTGGGCATAGCTTTAGGTTCATTTTTTAGTCATGGAATAGCAATATTATTTGGAAGTAGACTTGGACTTTTAGATAATGCATATATACATAGTTTAATAAAATTAATTACATATTCATCCTTTATTCTGGTTGGTATTTTATCTTTGCTTCCTAAAAAAGAAAAAATCAGTTCTGATGGAAATAAAAGAAGTGGATTAATACAAAAAATTAGTAATCTGAAAATAAACTATACACTAATAATTGCACTCTCCATTTTAGTTGGAGAATTTGGAGATAAAACTTTTTTAGCATCACTTGGTTTTGGTATACAATATCCTTCATATAAATTAGTTTTAATTATTGGCGCAATATTAGGTATGATAGCAAGTGATTCCATTGCCATTATTTCTGGCAAATTTTTAAGCAAATATATTTCAGAAGAGAAAATGAAAAAATTCTCAGGGATTCTTTTCTTAATATTTGGAATTCTTGGATTTATTTTATAGAAGTATTAACTTTCATTTAAAAACAGAATATTCATAATTAATAGTTGAATATTCTGTTTCTATCTTATCTATATATCTAAGTTCTTAATAAATTTAATTAAATCTTCTCTTAGTTCTGGTCTTCTCAATGTTTCATCAATAGAAGCTTTAACAAATCCTAATTTATCACCAGAGTCAAATCTTGATGCTTCATAATCATATGCATATACTCCCTCTTTTGTATTTACCATGCTGTTGTATGCATCTGTTACTTGTATTTCTCCACCTTTTCCGGGTTTTGTATTTGCTAAGAAATCAAATAGCTCTGGCATTAAAACATGTCTATCTGATATTGCTAAGTTTGATTTTGTTTCTTCTATTTTTGGTTTTTCTTGCATTTTTTCTACTTTATATAGTCTATCTGTTATAGCTTCTCCAGAAACATTACCATATTTAGGTACATCTTTCCAATCCACTTTTTCAACTCCTATAACTGATGCTCCTAATTTTTCATGTTGTTCGATAATTTCTTTTAAGCATGGCTTTTCTCCTTGCATTATAACATCACCATACATAATTGCAAATGGCTCGTTTCCTACATAATCTTTTGCCATATATATTGCATGACCTAATCCTTTTGCTCCACCTTCTTCTTCAATAAAATGGATTTTCGCTTTTCCAGATAAATTAGTAATCTGTGGAATAAAGCTTTCCTTGCCTCTTTCTCTTAAAAAGTCTTCTAATTCTTTATCCTCTGAAAAATAGTCTTCTACAACTTCTTTCTTTCTTCCAACAACTAACAATATATCTTCTATCCCTGCCTCTACTGCTTCATCTACTAAATATTGTATAATTGGTTTGTCTACTATTGTAAGCATGCATTTAGGCAAGCTCTTACATGCAGGTAAAAATCTTGTTGCAAATCCTGCAACTGGTATAACTGCTTTTTTTACACTCATATTTATTCCTCCTAAAATTTTTAATCAAAAAATAATATAGAATATATGTATTCTATATTATTTTATTTTAAAAATCAAGTAAAATTTAATTATTTATCTAATTATGCATACCCCTCAAATAAATCACATATTTCTTTTTCGCCAGATGTGTTTAATATTTTATCATGCGAATGTAGTATTTCCTGCATATTTACATTAAATTCACTAACTTCATAACAGTCAATTATTTTTATATTCACTTCTTTATATTTTTTTAAGTTATCTTTCAAAAATTTTTCTATATTTTTATTTGTCATATCTATATAATTTTTATTTCCATTTATAAATATCAAATTTAAAACTTCTTCTTTTTTTATTTCTTTCATTTTATTCTTAAATTCTGAATATTTAATTCCATTAGTTTTCTTCCAGTCAATGTCTAAAATTTGCTTTTCATTTTTTAAATTTAATTTTTTTACTAATGTTTTTATATTTTCTTCTATATCATTTTCTAATAAGGTTACAACATTGGCTTTTTCGTTTATTTGTTTATTAATATATGGAAGTAACATTGTAACTAGATGCCAATCACTAACATAAAAACTACACAATCTCTCAATGTTATTTTTTAATATTTCCATATTAAAAGCCTCCTTTGTTTTCGATATGGTAAATTTTACCATTCGTATTTCCGTAAGTCAAGCTAAATCGTTCCCTTTATTTCGACATGTCAAATTTTAAAAAAATTTTGGAAAAACAGTATAAAATTTTTAAAATAGTTAATAATTTTAGTACAAGCAATTTTTTCTATAGGAGGTTTTATATGAAAAAAATATTAAATTTTATTAATTTTGGTTTTATTAAACGATTTTTTGTCGTGTTAATCTTGTTTTCTTTCTTTGTATTTATATCAGCTCTTTCATATGTAAATGCAGTATCAGAAGATATTTCTAATAGTGTATTTAGATTACATGTTATTGCAAATAGTGATAGTGATGAAGATCAGGAATTAAAATACCAGGTTAGAGATGAGGTTTTAGAATATATGAATGAAATTTCTAGTGATTGCTCTTCGAAAGAGGAAGTTGTCAATCTTGTATATGAATATCAAGATGAGTTCAAACAAATTGCAGAGCAAGTAATTAAAGATAATGGTTATGACTATACAGTAAATATTCGTATTGGTAATTTTGATTTTCCTACAAAAGATTATGGAGATATTTCATTGCCTGCCGGAAATTATGATGCATTAAGAATTGAAATTGGAGAAGCTGCTGGTCAGAACTGGTGGTGTGTAATGTTCCCTCCTCTATGCTTTGTAGACGTAACATCCGGAATTGTTCCAGATGAATCTAAAGAAGTGATTAAGGAAAATTTAAATGAAGAAGAATACGATTTAGTAAGTAATAAAGAAAGTTCTGATATTAAGTTTAAATTTAGTTTAATAGAATTTTTTAAAGGGATAAGTTTCGCTAAGACCTCTAATTAATATAATTGCTATAAAGAGAATTATATGGATGTAAAATATGTATATTTATCAAATTAGTATTGTATTTTATAGAAAAATATGGTATAAAATATAGATAGAGTTTAGACAGAGATGATAAACTCTATTTTTCACTTTTTAATAACATAGAATTTATATATTTTAAAAAATAATACTTTTATGTATAAACAATGGGGGTAATGAGTTGGAAAAGTTAGTAATACACGGAGGAACAAGATTAAAAGGAGAAGTAACTATAAGTGGAGCAAAAAATGCGGCTGTTGCTATCCTTCCTGCCACTTTACTTTTAAATGGAGTTTACACTATTAATAATATACCAGATATTAGTGATGTAAAAATTACATGTGATATATTGCAAGATCTAGGTGCTAAAATTACTTGGAAAACACCTAATGAAATAACTATAGATACAAGAGCAGTTAATGGAAAAAAAGCTCCTATAGATAAAACCAGTAAATTTAGAGCTTCATATTATTTGATTGGCTCAATGCTTGGAAGACGTGGACAAATAGAAGTTGGTCTTCCGGGTGGATGCAATTTAGGAGCTAGACCTATAGATCAACATATTAAAGGTTTTGAAGCTTTAGGCGCTAAAATTGAGTTAGGACAAGGTAAAATATCTGCTACAGCAAAAAAATTAGTTGGTAATTCTATATATATGGATGTAGTTTCTGTAGGTGCAACTATAAATATAATGCTTGCAAGCGTTTTGGCAGAAGGAACTACAACTATAGATAACGCTGCAAAAGAGCCCCACATAGTTGACGTTGCTAACTTTTTAAATACCATGGGAGCAGATATCCGTGGTGCAGGAACAGATGTAATAAAAATAAATGGAGTTAAGGATTTGAAGCATGAGGGTACATATTCTGTTGTTCCCGATCAAATTGAGGCTGGTACATTTATGACTGCTGCTATAGCTACAAAAGGAGATATTTTAATTAAAAATTGTATTCCTGAGCATTTAGACTGTATTACAGCTAAAATATTAGAAATCGGCGGCAATGTAGAGAATTTAGGAGACACAATAAGAGTGTGGACAAACAAAAGACCTGGAAAAGCTAATATTAAGACTCTCCCTTATCCTGGTTTTCCAACTGATATGCAGCCTCAAATGGGAGTTGTTTTATCAATAGCAGATGGTACTAGTATTATTAATGAGAGCATATGGGAATCAAGATTTCAATATACAAATGAACTTAATAACATGGGAGCTCATATAACAGCTCAAGGAAAAACTGCAATATTTGAAGGTGTTAAAGAATTGTCAGGTGCACCAGTATATGCTAGTGATCTAAGAGCTGGAGCTGCACTTCTAATTGCAGGAATAGTTGCAAATGGTACGACTGAACTATACAACATTGACCATATTGATAGAGGTTATGAAAGAATAGAAGAAAAATTTAGAAATCTAGGTGCAAATATAGAAAGAGTACAATACTAAACGGAGTTTTTTATGTTTAATTTTTATAGTTTATATAGTGGAAGTTCTGGCAATTCATTACTTGTAGAAACTTCTAATACAAAAATATTAATTGATGCTGGAGAAAGCAGTAAAAAGATTACTGCTGCCCTATCTTCTCTAAATATTGAACCAAATGAGATTAATGCAATATTAGTGACACATGAACATATTGACCATGTTAAAGGATTAGGAACATTCTCAAAGAAATATAATATACCTGTATATGCAAATACTAAAACCTGGGAGGCAATGCCTGAACAAGCATATAAAGTAGATGGAAAAAATATGATGCTATTTAAAATAGAGGAAAACTTTGAAATAGGAGATTTAAAAATTCATCCTTTTAAAATTCCTCATGATGCAGCAAATCCTTGCGGATTTAATATTATACATAATAACGAAAAAATCAGTATCGCAACTGACATTGGGCATATGACATCAAATATAGCACATAAATTAGAAGACAGCTCGTTTGTATTATTAGAAGCAAATTATGATCCAGAGATTTTAAAATATTCAAGTTATCCATATCAATTAAAGCAAAGAATTGCAGGCCCCAATGGACATTTAGCTAATATTGATGCCGGAAAGACGATTTCTTTTTTAATGAATAGTGGCCTAAAGCAAGTAATGCTTGGTCACTTAAGCAAAGAAAATAATTTTCCTGAACTTGCATATAAAACTGTGGTAAATGAGCTTATTGAAAATAACAATGATTGTAATAAAATAAAAATAAATATTGCTAATAGAACTTCTCCAAGCGACTTGATAAAAGTCGGTTAGTTTAATGATCTGTTTTTTGTAAAATATCTAAATTATAATAATAAAAATAAAATTTTAAATATAAATATATTAAAAATCTAAGAGGTTTTAAATGCTCCATATAAATATAGTATGTGTCGGTAAAATAAAAGAAAGTTATTTAAAAGATGCATTAAATGAATATTCAAAAAGATTGTCTAAATATTGTAAATTAAATATTATTGAATTAAATGATGAACCTATTCCCAACAATCTCAATGAAAAAATAGCTGCAAATATAAAAATAAATGAAGGAATAAAAATACTTTCACAAATAAAAAACAGCTATGTAATAACTTTAGATTTAAAAGGGAAACAATATACTTCAGAAGAATTTTCAAATAAATTAGAAAAAATATATTTAAATAATAGTTCTATAACATTTATAATAGGTGGCTCTTTAGGCATTTCTACAGATGTTTTAGAAAAGTCAAATGAATTAATTTCTTTTTCAAAAATGACATTTCCTCACCAATTAATTCGTGTATTTTTATTGGAGCAAATTTTTAGAGCATTTAAAATACAAAATAATGAAACATATCATAAATAAAATATTTTATTTATGATTTTTTTATTCTTTTATTTTTTAATTTATATAATAAATTGTAGAGGAAATTTAATATACTAAAAAAGGAAAGACATTTATAGGATTAAATAAATATGAATTAATTTTATTTTAGAAGAGCTGATATAAAAATTTTTATATTTTATTTATTTTGTTTTTCTTTTTAATTATTTACTTTTTAATTTTTATTTCGGGGGCGAAATAATTAAAAATATTTCCTCTACAAGATTAAAAACTATTTTTTATAAAATAAATATATTTTTTTATTTTTATTTATTTTATTATTTCTTAATTTAATATTTTTATATATTTAAATAATGTAAAAATATTAAATTAATATTTATAAATTATTTTTTATTTTTTTTATTAATTTAATTGAAATAATTTTTATAATAAAAAAACGAATTATTTTATGAATAATAAAATACAAGATAATAAAAATTAAGATTTTAAAAAACATATTGAATTTCCTAAATTTTTTTAATTTTGAATTTTTAATATAAATTTAAAGTTTTATTCGAATCAAATTGTGTTTACATTCTAATACCTATTTATTGGTTTGTCAACAAAAACTTTATGACAAAATTCGACAAATAACTGTAGAAGCCACCATTCCTGCTACGTCAGCTGCTAGTGCAGCAATCAAAATTCCTCTTGTTTTCTTTATACCAACTGCACTTGTATAAATTGCAATTGTATAAAATGTTGTTTCTGTTGAACCCATTATTGTAGAGGTAATTAATCCTGTTAAAGTATCAACTCCGTAATTTTGCATTATATCAACCGCTACTGCCATCGAAGCACTGCCTGAAATTGGCCTTAAAAGAGCTAAAGGCATTATTTGACTTGGTATCTCTAATAAATTTGTTATTGGGGTGATTACACTTACAATTAAATCAATTATTCCAGAACTTCTTAAAGCCCCAACTGCTAAAAAAATTCCAATTAATGTAGGAAACATTTTTATTACAATTTCAAGTCCTTCTTTTCCTCCATCTAAAAAAATATCAAAAACCTTCTTTTTTTCTTTTAATCCATATAGAATTATTACTGTAATAATAACAGGTATAGCAGCATTCGATATATAATTAATTACATTTGCCATTTATTTCACCTTTTTTATTAAAAATTTTGTAAAAGCAATTCCAACAATTGCTGCAATAATTGTAGCTATCCAAACTGGTAAAATAATGCCTGTTGCATTTTGAGAATTTAGTGATGTTCTAATTGCAATCACATTTGTTGGAATTAACTGAATAGATGCTGTATTAATAACAATAAACATCATCATAGAATTTGTAAGAGTATCTTTTTTAGCATTTTCTTTTTGCATTGTTTTCATTGCTTTTATGCCGAGTGGTGTTGCCGCATTTCCTAAGCCTAAAATATTTGCAATCATATTCATTGATATCTCTTGTTTTGCAGATTCATTTCGTTTTAAATCTGGAAATAAAAAATTAATTAACGGTTTTAATAAATGTGTCATTTTATTTATTAAGTTTGTTTGTTTTGCTATTTCCATTATTCCTGTCCACAAACACATTGTACCCAGAAAGGTTATTGAAAGCTCTACAGCATCTGTTAAAGATTCAAAAATTCCATTGTTTACCTCATTAACTTTTCCAGAAATTAACGCATAGATAAAAGATAAAATAATAAAAATTGGCCATAATATATTTAGCATAGTTTTCACCTAATTAATATTATTCTATTTAATATTTTTTATGAGTTTCTATTTTGTATTATTTTGTCGAACGATTTTTTAACTTTATAATTGCTTTTTATTGCGTTTTGTAATTATTTATGTTATTATAAGTATAGATTTTTTTGTCGAATTTTGTAAGTTGGGGGAGGATTTTATGAAATCAACAGGAATTGTTAGAAGAGTTGACGAGCTTGGCAGAGTTGTTATTCCAATTGAGATAAGAAACCAATTTGGTATCGCAGAAAAAGATCCCATTGAAATATATGTAGATGGTTCAAATATTATATTAAGGAAATTTGAACAAAATTGTATATTTTGTGGAAATACAAAAAATTTATCAGAGTATAAAGGAAAACTTATATGTGATAAATGTTCTGAACAAATATCAAAAAATATCTCAAAAGATTAACTTTTGAAATTTTGAAATACAATAAAAAACTTTTAAGTTTTTATTGTTTAGCACTTAAAAGTTTTATTTGTTGTATTTACAAATTATTTCATTTGTTCTAATTTTATTAGTTTGCTACTTTAACTTTCCTTTATTTATTTATAAAAATCTTATATATTTCATTTTTTTGAACATTTTTATTTTTTGCAATCTGTTTAATTATATCTTTTTTATTCATTCCCTGAGATTCATATATCTTATATTGTTCCTCAACTGTTTTCATAGATATAACATCAGAATCTATAATTTCATTACCATTTAAATCTAATAAAATAACATATTCTCCTTTTATAGCTTCTTTTTTATCAAGTTCAGAAATTATATTGCTAATTTTATCTCTAATAAATTCTTCGTGAATTTTTGTAAGCTCTTTTGCAATAACACAATTTACCTCCCCTATATTTAATAAAATATCATTTAGAGTTTTAATTAATTTGTGTGGTGCTTCATACATAATTACTGTTTTATTTTCCATTTTTATTTTATCTAACACCTTTTCCCTGTTTTTCTTATTTAATGGTAAAAAACCATAGAATGAAAATTCCTTTGTATTTAGTCCAGAACAAATTAAACCACTAATTAATGCACAAGCGCCAGGAATGGGGATTATTTCTACATTGTTATTTATTGCTTCTTTCACAATTTCCTCTCCAGGATCTGATATGCCTGGTGTTCCCGCATCAGTCACTAATGCAATATTTTCTCCATTTAACAATTTATTTATTAATATATCGGATTTTACATCTTCATTATGCCTATGATAACTTATTAAAGGCTTACTTATCCCATAATGATTTAGTAATTTTAATGTATGTTTTGTATCTTCTGCTGCAATTATATCCGCTTCTTTTAAAATATTAATTGCTCTAAAAGTTATATCCTCTAAATTTCCTATTGGTGTTGCCACTAAATAAAGCTTTCCACTCATTTCTTACTCTCCTAATTATTTATTTTTTACTCTTATTTTCTCTTTTTTTATCATATATTTTGTAAATTTCGTCTGTGTATTCCCCGTTTTCATTATATATTATTAAAGGCTTTTCTATTTTTAAAAATGGTCTTGCATTTTTAATTCCTTTAATTAATACTAATACTGGTTCTTTATCTATGTAAGAATATACGAATCTCATTTTCTTAGGTTCTAATTTATACTTTCTCATAAGATCTATTATATCAACCAATCTATCTGGTCTGTGAACCATAAAAAAGCTCCCTTTATCTTTTAATAAATACTTTGAGACTTTAATAAAGTCCTCTAAATTTGCGGTTACTTCATGTCTTGAAATATATTTATATTCGCTTCTACTCACTTTCCCTGTTTCCAGCTTTTTATATGGAGGATTTGTTATTACAAAATCTGCAAACTCTCTAGTTAAAACCTTCGAAATTGCGTTTTTTTGATTTTCCTTATTTACCTTTGCCCCCATATCTTTTAAATTTAAGATATTCTTTAAGTCCATATTTGTAATTTCAATTTTGTTTTCTAATTTATTTAATTCAACACTTCTTTTTGCCATGTCTGCAACGTTCTTTTGAATTTCTATCCCTATTATTTTCTTCAAATTAGTTTTAGCTGCAAGTAGAATACTAATGATTCCTGTGCCAGTTCCCAAATCAACTCCAGTCGAACCATTTTTTATTTCTTTTGCAAAATCAGAAATTAGAACACTATCTATTCCAAAACAAAATCCTTCATCATTTTGTATAATTTTTAAATTATTATATTCCAAATCATCAATTCTTTCATTATCTTTTAACTTCATCACTAATTACTCCTACATTACATATTATATATTAATTTTAGCATCAAATCAAGATTGACATAAATATTGGAAGGGCTGATATTAAAAATGGATAATATGGATAATAGAAATACTAACTGCCAAAAGAAAAAATTTGATTTTAAATGCAAAAAAGAAAATGCTATAAACTCCTTATTTGAAGTAGAGCATTTCCTTTGTAATATAAAGAAAATTTGCAATGCTATAGATTTATATAAGATATTGAGGTAAATAAACTTTAAGCTACAGTGTTAGTATTTTCCTCTTTATCCTCTTCTTTTATAACGACAAATGGATCATCAAACTTTATTTTATTATCATTGAATGCTTTGTTTTCTTCCCCATCAATCAATATTTTTACTGCATTTACCTCTGTAAGATTAGTCATAGTATTTACAATAGAATAGATTGTAGCACTTTCCATTTCCTCTCCACCAGAATGATTATCAACAAATTCTTTTGATAAATCTAAATAAAGTATATCGCCTTTTAGTTCAATTTTATTTATTATCGTCCCT
This sequence comes from uncultured Clostridia bacterium, assembly GCA_944392505.1. Lineage (GTDB taxonomy): Bacteria > Bacillota > Clostridia > TANB77 > CAG-508 > CALXVA01. The sequence continues at coordinate 23,291 of CALXWU010000016.1, forward strand.
TCAGGAATAGTCTTCGACAAACTTTCATTTTGTGGTCCTTCTATTAATAACTCCATTAATTTCTTATATGGTTCTTCAATTAATTCTTTTACATCAATTAGTCTTCCTTCTGGGACTAGACTTTTTGTGTTAGAATTATAAAAATAAAGTGAAACTATAGTCTGCCTCATTTGTTCTTCTGAAATTTCTTCCTCTGGTATTATTTCTCTTATTTCATTTTGTTTATTACCATCATTAAAGAAAAAGTACCAGATTGCTACTCCCACTATAATTAAAATAATAATAATTGAAATTATCAATTTTTTGTTAATTTTCATAATCACTTCTCCTCCCTTTTTGTTATTTCATTAATATTATAGACAAGTAGTTTTTAGAACTAATTTTTTGATTAAATTTCTTCTACATTTTTCGACAATTTTAGAAATATTTAATAATTCCACTTTTGCTTAGTTTTTTCAATAAAAAATCCACATTTTTCACATATTTTCCATTTGACAAATAAGCCATTTCCGTATACAATTAAGAATGTATTATTAGGATTAAACATAATATGTATAGGGGATTATGAAAGGAAAGATTTTAATATGAATAATGTATTACACGTTGGTTTAGATGTTGGCTCTACAACTGTAAAAATAATTGTTATGGATGAAAACTTAAATACAATATATAGTGACTATCAAAGACATTTCTCAGACACAAAAAATACAGTATGTAATGTATTAGAAAGCTTAGCTGAAAAATATCCAGATTCTGAATTTACTATAGCTTTAACAGGTTCTGGTGCAATGTCCGCTGCTAAATTTTTGGACTTACCTTTTATTCAAGAGGTAGTTTCTTGTAAAAGAGCAGTAGAAAAATACATACCAAAAACAGACGTAGTTATAGAGCTTGGTGGAGAAGACGCAAAAATAATTTATTTTGATAAATCAATTGAGCAACGTATGAATGGAACTTGTGCCGGTGGTACAGGTGCCTTCATAGATCAAATGGCTTCATTATTAAATACTGATCCAACAGGATTAAATGAACTTGCTAAAAATTATAAAATGATCTATCCAATAGCATCTCGTTGCGGTGTTTTTGCAAAAACAGATATACAACCTTTACTAAATGAAGGTGCTGCAAAAGAAGATATTGCAGTATCTATTTTCCAAGCAGTTGTAAACCAAACTATTTCAGGACTTGCTTGTGGTAGACCAATTAGAGGAAATGTAGCCTTTTTAGGCGGTCCTTTAAACTATCTATCAGAACTAAGAAAGAGATTTATCGAAACCTTACATTTAACTGATGATCAAGTTATTGTTCCAGAAGAAGCACATTTGCTAGTTGCAAAAGGTGCAGCTTTAGATTCAATAGAAGAAGCAAAACCTATAAGTGTTGAGAAATTAAGAAGCAAGATACAAGTACTAAGAGTATCTCATGATGATACTTCAAATCCACTCGCTCCACTATTCTCAATAGATGCAGATTATGAAGAGTTCAAAAAAAGACACAATAAAGATAAAGTAGAAAGAGCAGATTTAAAAACCTTTGAAGGTGACTGCTATGTCGGTATTGACGCTGGTTCTACTACAACAAAATTAACTTTAATAGATAATGAAGGTAGACTTTTATACTCACTTTATGGAAGTAATGAAGGAAACCCACTTCAAAGCGTTATAAAAATGCTTAAACAATTATATAGTGTGCTTCCAGAAAAAGCTGTAATTAGATATAGCGGAGTTACAGGATATGGAGAGAAATTAATTCAAACTGCTTTAAATGTAGATTTGAATGAAATTGAAACTATTGCTCACTACACAGCTGCTAAAAAATTTATGCCTAATGTTACAAGTATTGTAGACATTGGTGGTCAAGACATGAAATATATAAAAATGAAAAACGGTGCAATAGATAACATTATGCTTAATGAAGCTTGTTCTTCTGGTTGTGGATCATTTATTGAAACCTTTGCTAAAAGCTTAAATCTATCAATCGAAGAATTTGTGAAAGCTGCTCTTGAAGCAAGAAGACCTGTTGATTTAGGTTCAAGATGTACTGTATTTATGAACTCAAAAATTAAACAAGCCCAAAAAGAAGGTTATTCTGTAGGAGATATCTCTGCTGGACTTTCATATTCAGTAATAAAAAATGCTATTCAAAAAGT
>CALXWU010000017.1 GCA_944392505.1 uncultured Clostridia bacterium
GAATTGTAACAAAATCAAAAATACCTCAAATGTTAAAATAACATTCAAGGTATTCTTTCTTAAAATATTCTATTTATCTTCATCTTCATCAAAACTTCCGAATAACTCGTCAAATTTAGCCTCTAATTCCTTTTGTACATCAATTGACATTACATCCTCTTCTTTTCTTTGAGAGTCTTGCAATTCTTCATCATCTTGTGGTAACACAGGTGCCTCCTCTTGTTCTGAAAGTTTATTTGTAGAATTTACAGAGGCGTTTATTGTATTATCATTTATAATATTATTTTCATTTTCTATCGTTGCATGTTTGTCAGATTCTGTCTTATCGTTAGCTTCTTCTCCGCTATTTTCATCTTCAAATAAATCATCTAATGACTCTACATTTAAATCTTTTGATTTATTTTCTTCACCTTCCACATATGGATTATATGGATTGAATTTTCTCCATTTTCCCCTGTTGCCAACCTCAAACTCTAAGTGGTTTAAAGTTACTTCAGCAAGTTTTTTAGCCATTGGTGTTTCAAAATAATAGTATTTTTCATCTTTAATCGGTTTTAAGCCTTTTTCATAAATAATACATAAATCATTATCCATTCTTCTCAATTCATCCGGTGTCATTAATGCTCTAGCCATAACTTGATCGGAATCACTATATCCTTGTCTATGGAATTGTTTATCCCTATTTATTGATCTACTATCTCTTGAAATTGTTTTCTCTCCCAAGGCTTTTGAGAAATATTCTACTGTTTTATATGAATTACTGCCTAAGAATACGTGAGTATCACAGTTACCCATTATTGTCTCATATGATTTTTCATAAACAGCTTCCAATTGGTCTAAGTTTTGAAGAATAACACTAAATGAAATTCCTCTACTTCTAGAAGTTGATATTTTTTTATCAAAATCAGGTATTTGACCTATATTTGCGAACTCATCTAGGATAAAGAAGGTAGGCATTCTTAATCTGCCACCATTTTTATCTGCAAAATCATATAGTTGTTGAATCATTTGTGAGAAAAATATTGTAAGTAAGAAATCATATGCTTTATGTGTATCTGACGATATTACATAAACTGCTGTTTTTCTTGTACCAATTTCGTCAAAATCTATGGTATCTGTTGATGTTACTTCTGCAATTTCTTTTGAATCAAATTTACCAAGTTTTGATTGTAATGAACTTAAAATAGAACCATATGTTTTTTCTGGTGCTATTTCTATAGATTTATAGTTCATTCTTGCTGGATGGTCATATGGAAGTTGATTCATTAATTCTGTCAATAAGTTACTTCCACCATTCGCATTTGCAGCTCTTACAAGTTCTGAACAGCTTGCTAAATTTTGCTCTTCTTCTGGTCTTGTTGCCATTAAATAGTATATAAGAGCTTTTAATAGCATTTCAGCCATATCATCCCAATATGGATCATTATTTCCACCCTCTGATTTTTGTCCTTTTACTATTGTATTTGCAATAACGTCAACATCTATTTCACTTCTAATATGTAATAGTGGGTTATATCCATCACTATTTGCTGGGTTTACTAGGTTTAATACTTTTATTTCATATCCGTTTTTTCTTAAATATCCTGCTGTCTTATCGTAAAGCTCTCCCTTTGGATCTGTGAACACATATGAACCTAACATTTGGAAAGCGTTTGGTATTGAATATGATGCAGATTTACCAGAACCTGAACCGTCCAACTACCAACACATTGATATTTCCTCTTTTATCTATCGGCAAATAATTATGTTTAGATAAGATTATACCTTTATTTTTACTTAGAATACTATATTGTTCTCCACCTTCGCTCCAATCACTCGAACCATGTTCTATATCTGTATATTCATTTTTTGGTCTTGACTTAAACAATCCAATAAATGCTAAAATGATGTATATGATTGAAAAATATAGAAGAGTTTTTCCAAAATATCCAATATATTCTGAGCCTAGAACTTTAGTTATAGATGTAAAGCTTACAAGTTCGGTAAAAACCTTCTCTAAAAAGATATTAAAATCAAATTCTCCACTTTGACTTGCAACACCTATAGAATATCCTATAGGCGCAACAAGTACTATGGCAAAAAATATCCATAGTACAGCTATCACAATTATACTTTTTTTGTTATCTTTTAAGGTTTTGCTAACTTTATAATTCATATAATTTCTCCTTCGCTTTTGTTATATACTACTTTGTTACATCTTCATCTCTAGCTGACACTTTTGTAGCATTTTTCTTTCCACTTGATTTGCTATCTTTTTGTTGTAATTCAGCCTCTTTTGCTTTAACTTCTTCTAAGCTAGTTCCTTTATATAGAACTGTCTTGCCATCATCACTCATTAATCTATACTCTGTATTTAAAGCGATTTCAATGGAATTACTTTTTACATCTTTTCCTTTAATATTTATGCCTCCAACTGGATCTTCTATTTTTTGTTCTTTATCATCTATGTATGTAATTGTTGAATTAACTACATGATAAGTTTTTGAATCTACATTAGTATGACTCATTTCGGTTCCCCTTTCTAGTTTAATCTTTGTCTTCTCTTATTTCAAAAGTAAAATAAGATTTATATGGTTTTAATTTACATTTTCCCTTAACCTCATTAGTTTCTTTATCAAAATATAATACTGGTTTTATTTCTTCTGTTGTCTCTGGGTCTATAATTGTTATCGGTCTTTTCAAATTTGGTGTATATTTAAAATCTTTAAATTCTTGTTCTTCCTCAGAATATAAAGTTTTAAATTTTAAAGATGATGGCTTTTTAGAAATTAATACCTTGTCATTTTCTAAAATTCCCATATTTACCACTACTCTATCTTTTCCAAAAGAAAGAATAACTAATTCTTCTTCTGGCTTTGGGTCTTCGACAAAAAAAGTCTTTTTCTTTACATCTCCTCTTAACTCTTCTGAGAAATCTAATCTTTCGATTGTATATTTAGGTGATTCTTTTAAAAATTCTTTTTCTGTTTCATTTATCTTATAAATTACTGTATTTACTCCTTGTGGATCGGTTATACTAAAGTTTTTACCTTGTACAATCTCCATTTTTAATTACCCTCTTTCTATGAATCTTCATTGCCATAGCTTGTCTTTAGTTAGAATCACATAATTAATTATATCGTAAATAAATAAATAAGTCAATAATTTCCATTAAATTTATGTCAACTTTCTAACAATATTAAGCTATCAACTACTCTTACATATTTTTATTCTAAATTATTTCTTGGATTAAATTTAGAAATTTCGTTTAATTTTTCAAAAAATCCAACTTCCTCTTTTGTTGGTGTTTTTGGTATCATTATTTTTACTTCTGCTATTAATTCTCCTCTTCCCCCTTTGCCATCTTTGTAACCTTTGTCTTGAATCTTTATTTTTTCTCCGCTCTCAATACCTTTCGGAATATGAAGATAAACAGTCTCTCCAATTGTGTCTAATGATACCTTAGTTCCTAGCACGGCTTCCCATGGTGCTATGCGTAAATCAGTATATAAATCAATTCCTCTAAGTGAAAATCTTTTGTCATCTTTTATATTTATCTTAATCAATAGATCTCCATTTTTTCCTCCGTTTTCACCCTTCTTTCCCTGACCTATTAGTCTTATCTTTTCTCCATTTCTTATTCCTGCTGGAATCTTTATAGTAAAATTTTTCATTTTACCGTCTTGAGCCCTTAGAGAAATCTTTTTATCTTGTCCATAATATGCTGCTTCTATGGATACATCAATTTCTGTGTCAATGTTTTCTCCCTTAATCGGTAATTTTTCTTTCTTTTTTGATTTTTTTTCTTCTTTACTTTGCAATTGCTCTCCAAAAAACATATTAAAGAAATTACTGAAAATTGAGCCTTCTTCTCTTTTACTTTCTTCAAACTTTTTCTTTTTGCCTATATTCGAATTCCACATTCTGTCATATTTTCTTTTTGTCGTAGGATTAGATAACACTTTATATGCTTCATTGATGTCTTTAAATCTTTCTTCTGAAAAATTATTTTCTGAATTAATATCTGGGTGATACTTTTTGGCCTGTTCTCTATATGCTGCTTTAATCTCCTCTGGTGTAGCTTTATTACTTTCAAGGCCAAGTATTTTATAATAGTCTTTAAAAATCATAAGCCTCCCCCCCTAAAAGCAAGTTTATTATATCATACTTTGTATGATAAATAAATATATATTGTGGATTTTTTGTACAAAATTACTATAGGATAAAAGCCATGTAAAACTTTATATTAGGGATATAATTTATAAAATCAACCCATTTCTTGTAAGCACACTGTCTGGATGAATTAATTCTCCTTTCTGAATTGTGTATATCAGTGAATTATCAATAGCTTTTATGGTAGCTAAATCTAAATTTTTTTTTGCTAATTCTCTTAGTTCTTCTAACTCAGCCATTTTATTTTCGTCTTTATATCTTCTATTTTCTTCTATTTTATCTGCTAGAAAAATTATTTTTTCTAGTAAGGTCATTTCTTTTTTTCCGCTTCCTGTAGTATGATACTTTATTGCAGCTTGCATATCTTCAGTAAAGCCATATCTTTTTTTACATATATCTGCTCCGATTTTCCCATGTAATAGTCCTACATTTATTTTTTCAATCTCGTCTATTTCTATGTTATTTTCTTTTGCGTATTGCAGTTTTTCTTCTCTTGATAATTCTTTTCCTATGTCATGTGCTAACCCTACTAATTTTGCTTTATTCACATCAGCTCCATATATTTTAGCAAGCTCTTCTGCTTTTTCCATTACTCCTACAGAATGCTTATACCTTTTTTCAGATAACTCTTTTTTTACAGCTTCATTTATTTTTTTTAATAATTCTTCCACTTCTTCATCATTATTTAAATTCATTTTTGAATCCTTCCTATTTCTCTCTTCTTTGTAATACAACTTTATATTTAACAAATAGTAGCTAATTCAATTAACCTATCTAACAATTCTGTATAACTTACACCCATTTGCTCCCATAATTTTGGATACATGCTTATTTGTGTAAAACCGGGCATTGTATTTATTTCATTAATTATTACTCTATTTGTTTCATGTTCTATGAAGAAGTCAACTCTTGAAAGTCCTTTTCCATCTATTGCTTTAAAAGCTTTTATTGCATTTCTTCTAATTTCTTCTGATATATTTTCAGAAATTTCTGCTGGGATTATTACTCTTGATTCTGAATTTTTATATTTTGCATCAAAGGTATAGAATTCCTCTGCCGGTAGAATTTCACCAATACAAGTAGCTTCTACTTCTTCGTTTCCCAATACAGCACACTCTACTTCTCTACCTTTAATTTCCTCTTCTATTAATATTTTTCTATCATATTTAGATGCAAATTCTACTGCTTCCTCTAATTCTTCCTCATTATGTGCTTTATTAATTCCAACAGAGGATCCAGAATTAGATGGTTTAACATATACAGGGTACCCAAGCTCTTTTTTTACTATTTCTGCTATGTCGTTTAAGCTGTATGAATATTCATTAAATTCCTTGTCTATATATATATAACCTTGTTCAGTTTTCTTTATGTATAAATACTTTGCTTGATTTATATTTGCTCTATCAAATATAACCTTAGTATATACTTTATCCATACCTATAGATGAGCCCAATACTTTGCAACCCACATATGGTTTTTTTAGTAATTCTAAAAACCCTTGTATTGTTCCATCTTCTCCATAAAGTCCATGTAATACTGGAAAAATTACGTCACATTCTTGTAGATATTCTATCACATTTGTTATTTCTCTTTTCTCTTCAATTTGTCTACCTACTTCCAAAACCTCTATCTCATCAAGGTTTTTTGTATATTCATACCAGTTACCTTGTTTATCAATGTAGATTGGATATATTTCATATTTCTCTTTATCTAATTTTTTTATTACTGATGTTCCAGAGGTTATAGAAACATCATGTTCTGATGACATTCCCCCCAATATAACGCCAAGTTTTAATTTACTCATTTTTTAGTTTCCTCCTTTTAAATTTATATATATATCTTTGTTAGTTTCGCCATAGTCAATACATTTCAAAAATTTTTTTAGTGCTACATAAGCGTCCAAACAACCCTACAATATTTTTTCAAATATTTCCTGAAAATTCATGCTATTTGATGCTTTTAATAAAATTGCATCACCTTTTTGTGCTAACTTATTTATATTCTCTATTGCTTCCTTATTATTATCACACATAAAAACCTTTGACTTACTAAATCCTCTCTCAATTGCTTTATTTGCTATATCTTTAGCTAAATTTCCAACAGTAATTAGAACGTCTATATTATTTTTCTCTACCGCTTCTCCTACTTGTTCATGTAGCTCCTTAGAAAAGTCCCCTAGTTCTAACATATCTCCTAAAACTGCTATTTTCTTGTTTGCATTTATTTTACCTAAATATTCCAGAGCTGCCTTCATAGAGTCATAATTTGCATTATAGCAATCATTTATAATTGTGACACCTTTACTATTTTTTTCAACTTGCATCCTTCTTTTGGCAAGCTCAAAATTAGCAATTCCATCTAATATATCAAGCATATCTATGTTAAATAACGTTCCTATAGCTATTGCGCACAAACTATTTAATACAAAATGGTTGCCACCTACTGATACCTTAACCTTATATGTTTTTCCATCAATATCAATTTTATATGTACTTCCATTTTCTGATAATACTATGTCATATGGCATAATATCACTTTTATTTTCTATTCCATATGTAATTACTTTATATTGATCCGATTTATTATTCTCATACCAGTTGTGAAGCATATCATTATCATTATTTATTATTAAAGTTCCACCCGTCTCTAGTCCATCAAGTATTTCCAGCTTTGCTTTTAGGATATTTTCTCTTGAGCCTAAATTCCCAATATGTGCTGTACCCACATTTGTTATAACTGCAACAGTTGGTTTCGCAATTCTGGTTAAGTTATGTATTTCCCCTAACATATTCATGCCCATCTCAACTACCATTGCATTTTCATCTTTTAATCTTAAGATTGTGAGTGGTAAACCTATTTGATTGTTATAATTTCCCAAGGTTTTTAATACATTATATTTTTTAGACATTACACTTGCAATTATATCTTTAGTACTTGTTTTACCCACACTTCCTGTTATTCCAATTACAGGAATATCATACAAACTTCTTTTGTATGATGCTATTTCTTGTATCGCTTTTTTTGTATCTGGAACTAGAAGGATAGTTCTATCAATATACTTTTCCCTAACTATTTTATTTATTTCATTTATTTTGTTCTTAACACTATTTTTTTCTAATACACACACCTTCGCACCATTTTCTAATGCCTTTTCATACATTAAGTTTCCGTCATTTTTCTCACCTTTAAACCCAATATATGTTGTTCCTTCTTTTATCTCTCTAGTATCTTGAATAAAACCTCCTAGTTTTTCGTTCTCCTTGCCTATTAGAATTTCTCCCTTGCAAATTCTAACTACATCCTTTACCAAAATTTCTCTCATTGTTCCCATTCCTTTTAAGATTTTATATATTCATATTAATAAATTATATATTAATTACAAGTATTATATGTCATGTTACACTTTTTAGCAAGAAAAAACCGAATTAAAATATAAGTTTTAATTCGGTTTTATAATTTAAATCATTATGTTACTGATCCTAGTGTGTTAATGTTCCGTTTGGTGTATTTGTAATTATTAAGATATCTTCTTCTTTTCCTGTCTCTGCATTAACATATACTATAAAATCTAAGCCTTCCACATTTCCTTCAAATTCCCAACATAGTACTTCTGTTTTCCATTCTGTTGGAATAATTGCCAATTCCTCACTTTCTATTGTCAAGTCCTTATTTAAACTCTCTTTCGCCTCTTCTACAGTTACTTTTGGTGCTTCCAATTTTCTTTCCGTATGAGAGTTTAAATATCCAGTGGTTTCAATTCCTAATATTTCACCATTATCTAAAGCAACTTTTACTTTAATTAGGTCCGGATACATTATTACATCATCTTGAACATATGCATAATTTATTGTTACAATTCCACTTTGTTTTAGGTAATATGTTTCTTTCATATTGCCGAAACCTTTTTGTTCTAAATATTCTTTTGCTTTTTGGTCCGCTTCTTCCTGAGATATTACCTCTGCTGTTACTTCTCTATTCCTATTCATGTATATTACATGTCCACCTTTTTCTGATATTGAAACTGATGCAGTTGTATCATCATTAAAAGTAATTCCAAAATCAAAGGAAGTTATATCTCCTTCGCTTTTTCCATATGCTGTTACTTCTTTAATGTTCTGATTATTAAAAAGCTCTGTAGCCTTATTTTTGGCGGTTTCCTCATCAATATTATCTCCTGTTAAGCCTACCTTTTCTGCCTTTGTTATATGCTCTGAAAATGCGCCATCATATATAAGTCCTGAAAATTCATGAAAATTTTGCTCTAAATTATCAAAACTATCCTGTGAAATATTGCTAACTTGTTGTGCAAATGCTACGGTGCCCTCTTCTGCAAGTTCACCCCAACTTATTCTACCATCATTTATATCTGCAGATAACTGATTTAATGTATTTTCTAGTTCAACACTATATTGATGAAGATCTTTCAAGTTCTTCATGTCCTCTTCTGTTAGCTCTTCATCCTTTAAATTTTTTCTGTATAAAGAATAGCTGTATTCGCTTACCTGATTTAAAAACTTAGAGGTGTTTTCTATTTCATGACTATTTATAGGGAGCTGTGTTAAATATCCCAATGCCAAATTTGCTTCTCTCCAAACATTGGTTAAACTCTCTGCACTACTTTCAGGAGAATTTGTAATTAACGATTTTGCTAAAAACACCTCCACATTTTGCACATAGTCTACCACCTCATAAAATGCCATATTATATGAATTTTCTGAAGCTTGTCTATATTCAGTTTGCTTTTTATATATTACTATGGCTAAAATAACAATTATAGAAAATAGCACTACTACAATGCTAAGCATATGCCTATCTTTTAATCTATTTTTCCAATCAATTAATTTGCTTTTTATCTTTCCCACAAAATCAATTCCTTTCTTTTTTATTCATATTTTGTGTAAATTTTGTTAAATTATTCTTAAAATTTAGACTTTTTATAATATTTATGATAAAATGTGGGCGAATTATAATTTAATATTAAAAAAATATTTTTAAGGAGAAATTATTAAAATATGAAAAAAATATTAATACTATATGGTTCATATGGTGGTGGACATCTTTCAGCTGCAAAAGCTATAAAGCAATATTTAGATGATAATTATGAAGTAAAAACTGAAATGATAGATTGTATTGAATATGTTAATAAGTTTCTAAATAAACTTACCACTGGTGCATATAAATGGATGGCGAAAAAAGCTCCCGGCTTATGGGGAAGGATTTATTCTAATTCTCAAAAAGGAATATTTGCACATATCAGTATGAGAGCAAATAAAATCATGTCTAAGAAATTAAGTAAACTTATTTTGTCAGAAAATCCTGACCTAGTAATTTCTACACACCCTTTTAGTAGCCAAATGGTAAGCCATTTGCGAAAAAAAGGTAAAGTTAATTGCAAATTAGTTACTGTTATGACTGATTTTGCTCCACATGATCAATGGCTAGTAGGACATGAATATACAGATGCATTCTTTGTTGCTAATGAAAACATGAGAAAATATTTGATTAACTTTGGTATAGCAGAAAAGAAAGTTCATGCAACAGGTATACCACTTTCTTTAAAATTTTCCGGCACCTTTAATAAAGAGGAAACATATAAAGAATTTGAATTAGATAGTTCAAAACCAGTTATTTTGTTTTTTGGTGGTGGTGAATTTGGCCTTGGTAAAGACAGGACGTTGCAAGTTTTAGATGCACTTATCCACAACTTAGCCACCTATCAAATTGTTGCAATTTCTGGAAGAAATAAAAAAATGAATCTTGGCTTTAAAGATTTAGTTAATAAAGCGAAGGCACAAGATAGGGTAAAAATATTTGAATATGTTAATAAAGTACCTGAATTAATGAGTATTTCTACAATAGTGGTTTCTAAGCCTGGTGGTCTTACAACTAGTGAGAGCTTAGCTTCAAATTTACCTATGCTGGTAATAAATCCAATAGCAGGTCAAGAAGAAGAAAATGCGGAGTTTTTAGAGGAGCATAAGGTCGCAATATGGTTAAGAAAAAAAGATGAGCCAAATAAAGTAATACAGGATTTATTTGAAAATCCAGATAAAATTACTCAAATGAAAGAAAATACTAAGAGCTTAGCTAGACCAAACTCTACAATAGATATATGCAAAATTTCTATGGATTTGATTAAGTAATTATAAGTAACCAAATACAAACCTCCTACATATAATATGTAGGAGGTTAAATTTATGGATTGCCTTTCTAATGTTTCAGGAGCAGAACTCGCTGCGCTTGCTAATAGTATTGCTCTTTATATATCCAAAAATTATTCTGTAACGGATATAGCTAAATTAGTTGCTTTTTTTACATCTATTGCAGATATTTTATCCCTTCTTGCTGTTGACAAGGTAGATGATGCTATAGAAGATAAAAATTAAAAGACATCTGTTATTTCTGTCGTTGTTCTATAACACATAGTTAATTTACAACTTTTATCCTATAATTCTCTTCTGCCCTCTAAGGCTTTAGAAAGTGTGACTTCGTCTGTATATTCCAAATCTCCGCCAACAGGAATTCCATGTGCAATTCTTGTAACTTTTATTCCTAGTGGTTTTACTAATTTTGATATATACATAGCTGTAGCTTCTCCCTCAACTCTAGGGTTTGTAGCTAAAATTATTTCTTTTACCTCTCCCCCCATAAGCCTTGAAAGTAATTCTTTAATTTTTATATCATCTGGTCCTACGCCATTCATTGGAGAAATGCTACCATGCAAGACATGGTATACCCCTTTAAATTCATGTGTTCTTTCCATAGCTACTACATCTTTTACATCTTCTACAACACAAATAGTAGAAGTGTCTCTAGTCGGATTTGCACAAATCTCACAAGGGTCTGTATCTGAAATATTAAAACATTTAGAGCAGTATTTTAAATTTTGTTTCGCATTTTGTATTGCAGATATAAATTCATCTGTTTCTTCTTTACTAGCATTAAGAATATAAAAAGCTAACCTAGCTGCTGTTTTACTGCCTATACTTGGTAATCTTTCAAATGCTTCAATTAATTTTTCTATTGATGGTGAATAATACGACATGTTTTTCCTTCCTTTACAAATTTCAAGTAAGATGAGCAAACAGTATAATAGTTTGCTCTTTTGGCTTTTGTTCTATTTATTATATTATTACATTAATCCAGGAATGTTATATTTTCCAAGAGATGCTGCTTGCTCACTATCAACCTTTCTTAAGGCTTCATTAACAGAAGTTAAAATTAAATCTTGTAGCATTTCTACATCTTCTGGATCGACTACTTCTTTTTGAATTTTTATTTCCTTTAATTCTTTACTACCTGATACTTTTACATATACTGCTCCACCGCCAGCTGTTGCTTCAAATTCCTTTGCAGCTAACTCCTCTTGTGATTTTTCCATATCAGATTGCATTTTTTTTGCTTCTTTCATTAATTGATTGATGTTCATTCCACCAAATCCTCCCATACCTGGGAATCCTCCTCTTTTTGCCATTAAAATCTTCCTTTCTTTTTTATTATCGTATCTTAAATCTTATTTACTGAAGTGGGGTTATGCATTTTTCATTTTTATTGTAGTCTTAAGGTGGGGACCGACAAGTCTACAAACTGTTAAACGAAGTTTTTACAGTTTGTACGCAGTTGGGGGACGTAAATAAAAATTAAAAATACATAACCCAACTTCAAAAAATTATTCAATCACATTAAGTGGTATATTCAACTCATTCGCCATATTCTCTAATGGATTTTCATTTTTCTGTTCTTTTTTAGGCAATGAATCTACACTTTCAATAATTTTTACTTTCATATCTTTACCATATTCCATTGAAACAATTCTAGATAACTCATTTATATTTTCTGGATTTTCTAAAATTGATTTTTTAAATGGATTTATTCCTTCTGGAAAACTTATTCCAATAGACATATCGTTAAGCTCTATTGCTTTAGCTTTCAATAAATTAGAATATACGGCGATTTTTCCATTTTGCCTTAACTCACTTAATACATTTTTCCAGCCTTTAGCTTCTCCATAGCCTGATATAGCTTGTGCAAAATCTGCTTTAGGCTCTTCTTTTTTTACCTCTGGTCTTGAATCTTTACCTTCAATTCTTTTGCTATCTCCAGTTTTCGAATTGTTTTGCCCGCTTCTTTTCACAGTTTCCACAGGTTTTTCTACTATATCTTCACTACATAGTTTTATTATCTCAACTTGAAATAATATACTCTTTTGAGATGACCATTTCATATCATTTTCAAGTTTTGATAAATCAGTAATTATATATAAAAGTCTTTCTTTAGAAATTTTTTCGGCCAACTCTTTAATTTCGGCTAATTCAGCCTCATTGTATATTTCTAACTTTCCTGTAGCTTTATATACCAAAATATCTTTAACATATTTTATAATCTCCCAAAGCAAGTTGCTTAAATCTTTTCCTTCATTTAAAACCACATCTACTGATTTAATTGCTTCTTCAACATTGTATTCAATGAAGGATTTAACTATAGCATGGATATATGTAAGCTTTGGTATTCCCACTAAATCTTTTATCTTATCTTCATCTATATTGCTCTCTCCATCTTGCAAACATCTTTCCAAAATGCTTAAGGCATCCCTCATTGCTCCCTCTGAAAGAATTGCAATTAATTTCAAGGCTTCTTTAGTAATCTCAATATTGCTTTCTTTTGCAACAAATTCTAATCTTTTTATAATGTCCTCATTAGAAATCTTTTTAAAATCAAATCTCTGGCATCTTGAGAGAATTGTTGCAGGTAATTTTTGTGGTTCTGTTGTCGCCAAAATGAATTTAACATGCTCTGGTGGCTCTTCTAAGGTTTTTAATAAAGCATTGAAAGCTCCTGTAGATAACATATGAACCTCGTCTATGATGTAGACTCTGTATTTTGCAAGCGTTGGAAGAAAATTTACTTCTTCTCTTATTGAACGAATATCCTCAACACTGTTGTTTGATGCAGCATCCATTTCCACAATATCTGTAAGCGAACCGGCTAGTGCTGCTTTACAAATTTCACATTCATTGCAGGGCTCTCCATCTTTTGGATTTAAACAGTTTACAGCTCTAGCTAAAACTTTTGCTGCACTTGTTTTTCCAGTTCCTCTACCTCCATTAAATAGATATGCATGTCCAACTCTTCCCGCAATTATCTGATTTTTAAGTGTTCTCGTAATATGCTCTTGTCCAACTATTTCTTCAAATTTTAAAGGTCTAAATTTTCTATATAGTGCTGTATATGACATCTATATCACCCTCTATCTTTAAAAAATGGTGTGATTAACTTAACTACTCTATGGAAGTTTCCACACAAGAATTACTGCTTATTGCTGCTTCCTTCCGGACCTGACAAGGTTCACAGGTTCTTGTTGGTCCCCTCCATACAATAGTTAAATCTCTCATACCATTTGTATTATATACTTTTTTATGCTATTAATCAAGTGCTTGATGAGATTTTTATTCTCTCTTAAATATAACATCACTAAAATCGGTTTGTTCTATACTGCAGGTCCCTTCTTCTATAATATCTCCACAAGGTAATTGTAAATTTATATTGCCTCTGTAACTACAATTATCAACTGTTATTACTATATCAAAAGATATATCAAATTTAATATCTTCGTTAGTGATATCAAGCTTTTCTAAAAGTGTTCCGTCATGTACAATTTGCTTACCTGAATCTGAGCTATATGTACCTAGTCCAGTGTTACTTAGACTAAAAACCACATTCCCTCCATTGCTTCCAATTTCTAGTGTTTGTGGATTGCTTTCTTCTGCTCCTTTAAACTCTAGTTTTTCTCCAACAATGTATTCTTCAGAATAATTGAAAAGTCTTCCTTCAACACTATTTGGCATAAACATTTTTATTTCACCTTGTACTGGTGTTTTAGTAATATTGATGTTTTCTATGGTTACACTTTTTATAACCTTATCTTCTCCCCAGTAATTTTCGTTTTTGTCAAAATAAATGTATACATCATTATTTTGATACACATCAAAATTCCACTTTTTTTCACCTTCAGCTTCCTTGCCTTCAGCTGTACTTACTACAATAATTTTAGACAAGTTAAAAGGCATATTTTGATCTCCTTCAACTTGATATCTAATCATTATTGCTACAACTAAAATAATGATTATTACTAATATTGTAATCGCTACACTAAGTTTAATCATTTGCTTTTTCTTTTCTTTATCCACTTTTTCCTCCTATTTGGCGAAGTAGGTGGGATTCGAACCCACGTGGCATGGAGACCATGCCCAACTGATTTCGAGTCAGCCTCGTTATGACCTCTTCGATACTACTTCACGTTTCTTTTTTCTTAAATCTTTAAAAAAGTCTTTCAAGATTTTTTCACACTCATTGTTTAGTAATCCTGTCTCTACTTCTACTTGATGATTAAATTTATAATCTTCAAGTAAATTTAAAACAGAGCCACATGCTCCTGTTTTTTCATCCATTGTACCTATGTATAGTTTTTTTATTCTAGCTTGAATAATTGCTCCAGCACACATTGGACAAGGCTCTAACGTCACATACATTTCGCAGTCATTTAATCTCCAAGCTCCCAATTTTTTGCTAGCTTTTTGTATTGCAATTATTTCGGCATGTTTTGTTGTATCATTTTTTAATTCTTTAATATTATGAGCTCGTGCAATTATTTTACCGTCCTTTACAATAACTGCACCAACTGGAATTTCTAGTTTATCATATGCTTTTTGTGCTTCTTTTAAAGCTTGCTTCATAAACTTTTCTTGCATTTAGTAACATGTCCTCCAAAATTACTTATTTAAAATTAATTATTTATGGCTTCATATTTGTTACCAAAAATAGATTGGTGTTCCAGACAGGAATCGAACCTGCGACCTTTCCCTTAGGAGGGGAACGCTCTATCCTACTGAGCTACTGAAACATGTTTAAATTATATCATAAATCCAGTTCCTATATTTTATATTATTTTATTAAATTAATCAAGTATTTTTGAAAAATGATACTTGACATAAATGTTATAATTATTACATTATATATGAATTTGAGGTAGATTATGCAAAAAATATTAGGTTATTTAAGGAAAGCTATTGAACATTATAACATGATAGATGAGGGAGATAAAATCGCCGTGGCTCTTTCAGGCGGTAAAGATTCCATCACATTATTAAAAGGCTTAAAAGCACTTCAAAGATTTTATCCTAAGCAATTTGAGTTAATTGCAATTAGTGTTAATCCTGGTTTTGAATTTTTCGATACTGATTTTTTACGAAGAACCTGTGATGAAATTGGTGTTCCATTTGTTGAAGCCAAAAGTGATATTAAAGAAATTGTTTTTGATATTAGAAAGGAGAAAAATCCATGTTCATTATGTGCAAACTTACGTAGAGGTATTTTAAATTCCTACGCAATTGAACAGGGTTGCAATAAGTTAGCTTTAGGTCATAATGAAGATGATGTTTTAGAAACATTTTTCTTGAATATGCTATATGCTGGTAATTTATCAACATTTGCACCTGTAAGTTACATGGATAGATCTAAAATTACTCTAATTAGGCCATTGATTTATGCTCCTGAGAAAGAAATAAGGAAATTTATAAAAAGAGAAAACATTCAAGTTATGGTTAAAAATTGTCCTATGGATGGGGTGTCTAAAAGAGAGGAAATTAAAGATATGTTATATGATTTGACAATCAAGATTCCTAATGTTAGAGCCAATCTAATGGGTGCAATTAAGAGAGCTAATATTAATGGTTGGAAAGAGGTAAAATAAGAGGGCAGACCATATGTCTGTCCCCTTGTTTCAGTTTTGTGCTTTTTCTGCCATTTCTTTCATTGCTTCCTCTAATTTTGATAACATTTTATCCGCTTCTTCTGAGCTATTTTCACAAATTCCCATATAGAATTTTATTTTTGGTTCTGTTCCTGAAGGACGTACACACACCCATGCATTTCTTTCTAATTCGAAATACAATACATTTGATTTTGGAAGTCCAGTTGAAGATTTGTTACCAGCCTTGTCTGTTATTTCTTGTTTTTCATAATCTCCAAATGATATAACTTCTAGTCCAGCTACTTCTTTTGCAGGATTATTTCTCATGTTTTCCATCATCTTTTTAATTTGTGAAGCTCCTTCTACTCCTTTTAAAGTGATAGAAATTTGTTTTTCTTTATAATATCCATATTTTTTATACATATTTTGCATTTGATCCCATAATGTTAAGCCATGCTTTTTATAATATGCTACTGCTTCACAAATGGTCATTACTGCTACAATTCCGTCTTTGTCCCTGGCATGTGTTCCTATAATACAACCATAACTCTCTTCATAGGCAAATAAGCAGTCATATGAATTATCTTGTTCAAAACCTTTTATTATTTTTGCAATATTCTTGAAACCTGTCAAAGTAGAGAATAATTTTACACCATATTCTTTTGCTATAGCATCTGTCATATTTGAAGAAACTATAGTTTTAATAATTGCACCATTTGCTGGTAATTCACCCTTTGCTTTTTTCTGAGATAAGATGTATTCTGCTACTAAATTGCCAGTCATGTTTCCATTAAATTGTATATATTCTCCAGTTTTTGTATCTTTCACATATATACCTAATCTATCAGCATCTGGATCATTTGCTAATACTATATCAGCATCTACCTTTTTAGCTAAATCCAATGCTAATACAAAAGCTTTTGGATCTTCTGGATTAGGATAACTTACAGTTGGAAAATGTCCATCTGGTTTTTCTTGTTCCTTAACTATATATACATTTTCGAAGCCTATTTCCTTTAAAATTCGTTGTACAGGCACGTTCCCTGTTCCATGTAATGGAGAATATACTATCCTTATGTCTTTTTGCATTTCTTTTATGGTGTCTTGATTTACTACTAATTTTTTTAATTCTGCTATGTATTTATCATCTATTTCTTTTCCAATAGTGTTATATAGTCCTTTTTTTATAGCCTCTTCTTTATCCATAGTCTTTATTGTGGCAAAATCTGTTACATTATTTACTTCATTTATTATTTCTTTATCAATAGGCTCTACTATTTGTGCTCCATCATCCCAATATACTTTATAACCGTTATACTCTGGTGGATTATGGCTTGCTGTTATTACTATTCCTGCTATACATCCAAGCTCTCTTACTGCATATGATAACTCTGGAGTTGGTCTTAAATCTTCAAATCTATATGTCTTAATCCCATTTGCATTTAAGCAGAGTGCTGTCTCTTCACTAAATTCTTTAGACATGATCCTACAATCATATGCAATTGCTACTCCTTTATTTTGCCCATTTTGTTTAATGATATAATTTGCCAAACCTTGAGTTGCTTTTGTTACAGTATATTTGTTCATTCTGTTTGTCCCAATGCCGATTACGCCTCTTAAACCAGCTGTTCCAAACTCAAGGTCTTTATAGAATCTATCCTCAATTTCTTTCTCATTTCCTTTAATTGACCTTAACTCTTCTTTGCTTTTCTCATCAATTATTGGATTATTAAGCCATTCCTCATATCTCTTTTCATAGTTTTCCATATTCACACAACCTTTCTTAATTGTTTAATTGAATATTGAGAGTATATCATAGTTTATTAAAAAATACCAGAACAACTTTTTTATTCTGGTACAAATTTATATTTATGATTTATTTATTTTTCTATTAAGGTTTTTATCCAAATCTCTTCCCCGTCTTCATTTTTTATCCTTAAATTTGGAAAAGTTAAAGACATTCTCTCATTTGTAAAACAATTATTTTCTATATTTTCTCTTATTTGTAATATGAAATTATTAGACTCTGCTTTATAGGTTTCGTTATATAAAACTCTATTTTGATATGTCTGAATTCCCCAAATTGTAACCACACAATCTATGCATAAGAAAATAAATATCCCTAGTTCAATAATATTCCTGGTATGAGGTTTAATTTTATTAATCATTTTATCTATTAACGGCTTAACGAATTTTACTAGAAGAACAGATAATACGCCCCAGTAAATTGAAAAGATTAAACTAATCCTTCCATTCAAATTAAAACTAAGATATTCATAATTCCAAAATCTCATTCCATATACAGCTTCTAAGCCATAACTTAACAAATATTCTGCTATAGAACCAAATATAAATCCTGCTGCAAATAGTCCCACAATACTTTTATAATTTAATTTGTATAAAACAAATATTAAAAATGCTCCACATACTCCATATACGGGGCAAAATGGTCCCCATATTAGACCTTTTCTACTTTCAAAGGTACCAGAAGTTATATAACAATATACCGTTTCTATGATAAGGCCGAGTACACTAAAAATTAAAAAATACCAAAACAATTGATGAATAGTTATTTTTTCTTTATTTTCCATATAAAATCCTCTTTTTATTATTTCTTTTATTACTACATATTATTCATTTTGTGTTTTAATATATGAATTATACACTACTTTTTAAATTTTTTCTACTATTTTTATTGACTTTTTTGATAAATGATGCTATTATATTTATTGCATTTATAAATGGGTCAGTAGCTCAGCTGGATAGAGCAACGCCCTTCTAAGGCGTGGGTCGGGGGTTCGAATCCCTCCTGGCTCACCATTTTTTATTGTTCAAGCCACGAAAGCTGTATTGTACAAAAAATGTATAGTAGCAGGTAATAAAAAAGTGAAACAGTTATTAAATACTGTTTCACTTTTTTAAAATATTAAATTATGTTACGGTATAAGTTTTATATAATAAATTGTTATGCAATATTAATTACTTAATTTTCAAAAAATGCTTTATACCCTCTATACGTCTCATAAATATCAAATTTACTTGTAACTTCGTATGGTGCATGCATTGAAAGCACTGGTACTCCGCAATCAATTACATCTATACCTTTATTGGCTAGGATATATGCAATTGTACCTCCTCCTCCAACATCTACTTTTCCAAGTTCAGATATTTGATATTTTATATCATTCTTTTCAAATATATCTCTTACTTCTGCTACAAACTCTGCATTCGCATCAGATGCTCCAGATTTTCCTCTAGCACCTGTGTATTTATTAAGGCCTATTCCTCTTCCTAAATGGGCTGCATTATTTTTCTCAGATACACTTGCATATATTGGATCAAATCCAGCATCTACATCTGCTGATAACATTTTTGAATTGCAAAATACTTTCTCCAATAAATTTGGTCTATTTACTCCTAACTTATTTAAAATCTCTGATATAAAGGTATCAAATACATGTGATTCCATTCCTGTATTTCCCATACTTCCGATTTCTTCTTTATCTGAAATAATACATACAGCAGTTTTATTTGGTATATCTTTCATATCTACTAATGCAGTTAATTCCATATACACGCATACTTTATCATCTTGACCATATCCTGCTACCATGCTTTCATCAAATCCCATACTTCTACACTTCATAGCAGGTACTAATTCTATTTCTGCACTTAAGAAATCCTTTTCCGTAATCCCATACTTTTGATTAAGTATATTTAGGATGTTTAATTTTACACCTTCTGAAGCAGTACTATTATATGGAATACTTCCTATTAATAAATTAAGATCTTCTCCATCAATTCCATTTTTTAATTTCTTTTCCATTTGATCTTGTGCTAAGTGTGGAAGTAAATCTGTTATTGTAAATATAGGGTCATCTTCGCTTTCTCCTATATTTAGTTCAATTTTTTCTCCATTAGTTTTTACTATAACGCCATGAATACTAAGTGGTATTGTAGTCCATTGATATTTTTTTATTCCACCATAATAGTGGGTTTTAAAATATGCAAATTCTGCCTCTTCATAGATAGGATTTGGTTTTAGGTCAAGTCTTGGGGAATCTGCATGGGCACCAATTATATTTAAACCTTTTTCTATACTTTCTTTTCCTATGATAGCCAAATACATACTTTTTTCTTTGTTGATGTAATATATCTTATCGCCTGGTTTCAAACTTTCACATTCATTTATATCTCTGAAGCCATTGCTATCAGCAATTTTCTTGCTTTGCTTTACTACTTCTCTTTCTGTTTTGGCTTCATTCATAAATTTAATATACCCTTTTGCATAATTTAAAATGTTCTCTTTATCTTTTACATCAATCCATCCATTTTCTTTTTTATTAAATAATTTTTCTTTTAGTAGATCAACTTCATTTTTTTCTGCCATATAATCTCTCCTTTCAATTATCAATTATTATATATATTTAATATATTTTTTTCAATATTTATATTATATTTTTTAAATTTTGTTAATATTATATCCAATAATTTAATATATATTAGTATATTTGTATTTACAAATTTCAATTTTTGTAGTTTAATATATAAAGAGAAAAATAGAAAGGATGTGTTTATATGGAAGAAAATAACGAGCAACAAAACCAAACTAATGTAGAAGAAATAAAAAATGAACCAGAAAAAAAGGTGGAAACAAAAACTGCTAGTCCTAAAAAAGATTTTAGCGATGCTAAAAAATTTTTTACAAACATTTTTAAAACACCTTATTCAGAGATGAAAAAAGTAATTGATAAGCCAAAAGCTTTTTTAGTCATTACTTTAACTGCATTTATAACCTGGGTGGTTGTAGAATGTATTGATGCAATTATTGGTATATTTAGATCATATTCATACAGCTATTATCCAAACTTGATGTCATATATTTCAAGTTCTTTCTCAGATATGTTTAGCGTTATAAAGGCTTTAATTATCCCTGTTATAATTGTTGCTTTACTATCATTCATTATATACTTACTAATGCAAAACAAGAAAAAGCACTATATGACAATTGTAAGTACAATAATTGTAGCAAAAATACCTGTAGTTTTAGCAAGTATTTTATCATTATTTAGCTCTATAAGTTCAGAAGTAAGCAAAATTACATCTTCTTTCTCAGGCTTTTGCTCTGTAGTATCTACTGTGTTAGTATATTTTGCTATTAAAGCATTATTCTCAGAGGAAGATGACAATAAAGCTATTAAAACATTTTTTATAACAATGGCAATTTATTATGGTATAGCTTTAGTTTTAAAATTCTTTAACTTATATATTTAATTTACGAGACTTTGTTTTTAAATAAATACACCTCTAATGTGGCAAAATGCTCACGATTTGAGGTGTATTTTTTATAAAAAGCAATTTTTTCTTTACTCAAATGCTATAATTTAATATATTAAATTACAATACTGCTCCTAAAACTAAAATTCCTATATTATCATTATATATTTGATCAAATTGTGAGATTGGTAATGGATTTTCGCCTAATCCTGCCTCTATTGTATAGCCCGGTCTATTATATTCTTGTATAAACCAATCTTTATAACCTGCATATGCTGATTCAGGTGGAGTTAAATCTAAGGTATAACCACTAGCTTCTGAAAACCTTCTGCCTATTTCTTCTGAATATGGAGGCGTAAAATCAGAATATTTCCAATATATTACTTCTCCTTGAGTATGATATGCAAGTATCAACCTAAAATTATGAATTAATGTAAAATTATATATAGCTAACGCTTCTGGCTCTGTTAAAGGTCCATAGCCCACGAAATCTCTAGGTGCAGGTCTTGTGTATCCTTGAGCAAACTTTATCCTTCTCGCGTTTTCCCATCCTGCGGGAAATTGCAAGTTTAAATCTACACCATTAAAATTTGCTTTCCAACCATTTGGAAATGGAATGTTAGGGAAATTCAAAGATATATCTTTAAATTGATTATATATTCCAGTATTTGTTGGAATAACACCTGTTACCAAATCTACCCCATCTGGGTTAACCATTGGAATTATATATATTGATACATTATTAAATAATTCTCTTGCACTATACCCATATATAAAACCACTATTTTCATATGCTTTTGCATAGTCCTCTACAAACTTCATAAGTAATACAGAAGTAATCCATTCATTTGCATGGAATGACGCTGCATACATTACCTCTTTTTGTCCAACACCTAATCTAACATATGGAATTGGCTTTCCTAAAACACTATACCCTATATTTCCAGTTGTAAGAAATGTATATCTCTTTTTTAATTGTTCAATATTG
Source organism: uncultured Clostridia bacterium (assembly GCA_944392505.1). Lineage (GTDB taxonomy): Bacteria > Bacillota > Clostridia > TANB77 > CAG-508 > CALXVA01. Next base: position 22,167 of record CALXWU010000017.1, read on the forward strand.
CCTCTCAAAATACATGATGAATATGCTATATTAGTAGGAACTATAATATTTTCTTCTTCCATTTAAAATCACCTAGTATATTGTATTCAACAACTTAAATTCTGTTAATTCTGCAAATAATTAATATAAATAATCAATTATTATTTTAATTGACAAAACGTATTTATTGTTATAAATATATTAAAGATAAAATTTTGATTTTATTTGATGAAAGAAGTGAAAAATTTGATAGAACGGAACTTTTATAAAAGAATGTAAACATAGGTTTCTAGCATTAGTTAATATTAATGGAAAAGAAGAAGAATGTTATATGCCAACTTCTTCAAAATTAGGGAAAATAATAAAATTAAATGATCAAAGAGTATATTTACTTAATAATACAGGAAAGAATTTAAGAACTAAATACAAAGTACATTCAATATCAAAAGATGATAATCTGATTTTGCTAGACTTAAATAGTATTAATAATTTATTTTTTTCAAAAATTTTATTAAATGATATTGCGTATTTACCGGAAAGAACTATTGATAATATAAAAGTTGATTTTATAAATAATGAAAAAAAAGAAATAATTGAAATTAAGGGATTGATTTCCGAAGAAAATGAAATACTTTTCCCTCATTCAAATTCTAACAGAATAATACGACAATTAAAAGAATTATCAAAATCAGAGTATAAGGTTAGATTCATATTTATTTTGATGAATCCAAAAATAGAAAAAATAAAATTAGATACAAATAAAATAAAACTGTAAAAGGGAAGATTATGATAAGGGTTGAAGAAATAAATAATTATAATGAAAATGATATAAAAATAATGAATAGATTAGACGCTTTACCTCAAGATTTTTGGGATTTTAAGGCTTGTGATACAAGTGAATTAGTTCACGGAATTCATTCGTATCCTGCAATGATGATATATCCTATAAGCAGAAACATATTACAAATACTAACTGATGTAAGGAAATTTGACACTTTATTAGACCCATTTTCAGGTTCGGGAACTGTTTTAGTGGAAGCAATGTTAATGGGGATAAACAGCATATATGGGAACGATTTAAATCCACTAGCTAGACTTATAGCTAAAGTAAAAACTACCTTGGTTAATACTGAACATTTACAAAAAAATAAAACAGAAGTACTAAAAAATATAGATAAGGAATATATAAAATATTCAAAAATAATAAACAAAATTGATAATTATATTATTAATGAGAAGCAATTAGATATTACTGAAAAGAAAGGTTGGGGAGATAATGCGCATAATTATATACAAGAATTCTTAAATAAAAATGACGTTTATATAAATATTCCTAACTTTAAAAATTTAGGCTTTTGGTTTAGACCTAAAGTAATATTGGAATTACAAATAATAAAAAATGAAATTCTTAAAATAGAAAATAACGATATAAAAGACATGTTTTTAATAGCTTTTAGTGAAACAATAAGATTAGTTTCAAATAAAAGAAATGGCGAATTTAAGATGTATAGAATGCCACCTGAAAAAATACAAAAATTTAGTCCAGATGTAAAAAACACTTTTAAAAAAATACTTTTAAGAAATATTGAAAAAGAGATAGAATTTTCAAAAAAAGTAAAGAATAAATCCACGCATATCACAATAACAAATAATGATGCAAAATTTTTGGAGGATATACCTAATAATTCGATTGATTTAATAATAACTTCTCCTCCATATGGTGATAGCAAAACTACAGTAGCATATGGAGAATTTAGTAGACTTTCCTTACAATGGTTAGAATTATTTGGAACAACAGAAGAATCTATAAGAAGTATTGATAAAAGTTTAATGGGAGGAATAAAGCAGAGAAATATCAATGAAAATGTAATTCATAGTAAGACATTTAATGAAAGCTTTGACAAGATATTAAAAATAGATGAAAAAAGAGCTTATGACGTTTATAGCTTTTACTATGATTTAGAAAAAATTATAGAGACGTTATCACATAAAGTGAAAGAAAATAGTTATCAATTTTGGGTAGTTGGTAATAGAACCGTAAAACAACAAAATTTGAAAACTGATATAATAATAAGAGAAATATCGAAACACTACAATATACAATATTTATGCACTATTGATAGGAATATATTAAATAAGGTAATGCCTTCAAGAAATTCTCCTACTAATATTTCTGGGAAAACTGTTACAACAATAGTTAATGAACATATTGTAGTATTGAAAAAATAAAAAGTACAGAGTATAAAATAAGATGTGTAAGCAGTGAAATACATCTTATTTTAGATTCTATCCTTTATTGCTTTATATAACCCCTTATATAGTTTCTGAGGAAAATTCTATTTTTTTGTATGTTCTGTTATTATAGAAGTAAATTTTAAAACTTTTTAGAAAATTTTTTTAGAACTGCATAAAAAAGAGTATTAACCAAAACCCATTGATTAATACTCTTTCAGACTTTTGCAATTTCCTTGAGTTCTCTCAAAATTGCTATCGTATGGTCGAGGTGAGGGAGATACCCTAAATGCTATTTTCCTTTATATATCAATATTTTCAAAGAACTATTTTTAATTGTTGAAATTTTTTGTTGAAGTTTTAATGTTTTATATATTTTAAAATTTCGACAAATATTAACTGATTTTCTTTAGTATTTTAAGCACTTTAATCTTCTGCGGAAAAGTCAACTCCAAAAATCTCTTTACCAATTAAATATTTTTCAACATTCTTATTTTCAGAGTTTTCAAATTCACTATCCACATCAACATAGTATTGCATTGTAACTGTAATATCTGAATGTCCTAATATCTTTTTCAAAACTGCTGGAGCAATCTTAGCCTCAGCACACCTTGTAGCAAATGTTCCTCTTAACATATGTGTATGAACATCAGTCTTTTGAACGATTTGCCCCTTTTTATCTTTATCTTCATATATGCCTATTCCAAGTTTTAGTGCAATTCTTTTTATACTACTATTAATAGTGTTTTCTATATACATTGTTTTGTCATCTTTACAAAATAGTAAATGATT